>JBPYFG010000479.1:0-2311 GCA_051986365.1 Xanthobacteraceae bacterium | reverse complement strand
GCGATGCCCGCTCTCCACGGGCGACGCGGCTTAAAGCAACGACGGAAGGGCTTTTTTGGTTACTGCCGGCGCGAATGCCGGGGACACCGAAAGGGCTTGTCCTTCTTTGCCAACAGTGCGGAACGGGGCTTCCCCTAATCCGGACCGAGGCAGCAAACACGGCGACGCCGATGCTCCGCGTGTTGCGTAGCGCTGTCAGCGTCGCAGGAGGTTGATCTCGGCGGCTACGCCGCCAGTCGGATTAGGAGCTGGGTGAGATGACTGCACGCATCCGCGAATTCCTCAAGCAACGTACCGATATCGGGCCCTGCCTCGTCGTCGATCTCGACGTTGTGCGCGAGAACTATCAGAGCTTTGCCAAAGCGCTGCCCGACACGAAAGTGTATTACGCCGTCAAGGCCAATCCGGCGCCGGAAATACTCAAACTATTGGCCGAGCTCGGCTGCTGTTTCGACGTGGCCTCGATTGCCGAGACCCACGCCGCGCTCGCGGCCGGCGCCACCGCCGACCGCATCTCCTACGGCAATACGATCAAGAAGGAGCGCGAGATCGCCGAGGCTTTCAAGCTTGGCGTGACGCTGTTCGCGATCGATTGCGAGGCTGAGGTCGAGAAAGTCGCTCGCGCCGCGCCGGGCAGCCGGGTCATCTGCCGCATCCACTGCGACGGTTCGGGCGCCGAATGGCCGCTGTCACGCAAATTCGGCTGCGAGCCCGCTTACGCGGCCGATATTTTGGAGTTGGCCCACAAAAGAGGGCTCGTGCCATACGGCATTTCCTTCCATGTCGGCTCACAGCAGCATAATGTCCAAGCCTGGGACCGCGCGCTCGCTTCAACCGCGGCAATCTTCCGCACCTGCGCCGAGCGCGGCATTTCGCTCGCCATCGTCAATCTCGGCGGAGGGTTTCCGGCGCGCTATGTGCGCAGGACGCCGAAACTCGAATCCTACGGCAAGGCGATCTTCAAAGCGCTGCGCAAGCACTTCGGCAACGATCTGCCCAATACATTCGTCGAGCCGGGCCGCGGTTTGGTCGGCAATGCCGGCGTCATCGAGGCGGAAGTGGTTCTGATCGCCAAGCGCAGCCCGGAAGACGAGGTCCGCTGGGTCTATCTCGACATTGGCAAGTTCCACGGCCTGGCCGAGACCATCGGCGAGTCTATCCGCTATCCGATCCGCACCACGCATGACCGCGACGAGACCGCGCCGTGCGTCATTGCCGGCCCGACCTGCGATTCTGTCGACGTGCTCTACGAGAAGACGCCGTACCCGCTGCCGGTGTCGCTCGCCATCGGCGACAAAGTCTTGATCGAGGCGGCCGGCGCCTATACCGCGACCTATTCCTCGGTCGGCTTCAACGGCTATCCGCCGCTGCGGCAGTACGTGATCTGACGCCACGCGCTCGACGCGGGGTTCTCATTTCGGCTGAACCTTGGGATCGCCGCCCGGACTACCGGGCGGCGGGATTACCGGCATTTTTCCGGTCTCCGGCGCCGGCGTTTTCATGCCCGGATCGACATTCGGCGGGCAGATCACGCCAGCACCCTGACTGAGCTTGTCGCTTAGCGTCTTCGATGAATCGCCTGGTTCGGCACAGCGTTTTTGGTCGGCGCTCGGCGTTTGCGCGCAAGCTAGCGAAACGCTGGCAAGCGTAAGCGCGAGCACGATTCCGGAGCGGGCAATGATCAGTTTCACCTCAGAATAACGAATGGGGCAAGACGCCAGTTCCGGCTTTCCGAAGTTCAGCCGAGGTTGACAATGCCGGCTTCGCCGCTTTCGGTGCCCCAAGCGAGCAGGCGGCCGTCGCCGCTCCAGGCCAGCGCCGTGACCGGTGCGTCGCCCGGTTTCTTGGCCAAGATCTCGGCGCCGTCCTCGATGCGGGCCAACAGGACGAGTCCGTTGTTGTAGCCCGCGGCGACGACATCGGTACCGGGATGGCAGGCGACAATGTCGACGCGGTGGCCGGATGGCGTCAGGAGCCGAGGGGTCTTGCCCATCGGGCCCTCCTTGCTCTGGAATGGCCACAACACAAGCTGGCTGGCGCCGGCGGTGGCGAGCCAATGACCGCCCGCGCTCCAGGACAGCGACATCACCCGCGCCGCGTAGCCCGACATCCGCATGTGCTGCCGATCGGCGAGCCGCCAGCCATGCAGCATCGGCTCCTGCATGGTGGTTACCAGAAAGCGGCCGTCGGGGCTCACCGTCGCGCCAAGATGCGAGCCCTTCCATTCGAGCTTTTCCGGCGCCGCGCCGGCGGCATTGGGAAACCAGAGCGTGGCGCCGTTGTAATGCGCGATCGCAAGCCGGAAACCTTT
>JBPYFG010000478.1:0-17415 GCA_051986365.1 Xanthobacteraceae bacterium | reverse complement strand
GGTGCGAAAGTGCTTAGAGAGCTTGAGGTTCTGCGCCTGGTAATTCGAGCCTATGCTTCGGCCATAGAGCGCATTGGGCCGCACCAGCATGCGTTCGTAGACGAGCCGGCCGACGATCTGGCCGTGTTCGATGATAAACGGCACTTCCCGCGAACGAACTTCCAGCACCGCCCGCGAGCCGAGGCCGCCGGCACCCGCATAGCCGAAGCCGGGATCGAAGAAACCGGCATAGTGAACGCGGAATTCGCCGACCAGCGGATCGAACGGAACCATCTCCGCGGCGTAGCCGGGCGGCACCTGGACCGCTTCCGTAGAGGCCAAAATGTAAAACTCGTCCGGGTCGAGGATCAGCGTCCGATCGGGTCGCGCCGGGATCGGTTCCCAGAAGTCGCCGACCTCGTAGGCGGCGCGGCGCTCGACCTCGATCACCGCGGTGTGCCGCTTGGCGCGGTAACCGACGACGCCGTTTGACCGGCCCTTGGCCTCGCTCTCGCCAACCAGATCGATACTGACGGCGACGCCATCGCCCATGACCGCTTCAGCCCGGTCGACCAACCGTTCGCGCGCATGCAGCGCGCGCAGCGCCCCCCCTGCCAGCGCGGCGTCACCGCGGCGCAAGCGCAATTGCGACAGGCGGGAGCCCTCGCGCACCAGCACTGGAAAAGTCTTTGGGCTGATCTCGGCGTAAAGCGGCCCGCGATAACCGCCGGCGATGCGATCAAACCCGCGCGTCTCATCGGCAATAACGCGCGTGAACACGTCGAGCCGGCCAGTCGAGCTTTTCGGATTGGTCGCTGCCGCAATGTCCGAAGGCAAAGCCAGGCTTTCGATGAGCGGCACGATGTAGACGCAGTTGGTTTCCAGCACGGCGCCGGCGGTGAGTGAGAACTCGTGCAACTTCAGCTCGGCGATGCGTTGCGCGACCGTAATCCCTGGGCCGGGCAGAAAACTGGCGCGCACCCGATAGGCCACCGCGCCAAGGCGCAGATCGAGACTGGCAGGCTGAATCTGATCCGCGGCGAAAGGCCGGGCGGCACGAATGACGCCTTGCTCCGCCAGCGCCGCAATCAGGCGGTCGGGCAGAATTCCCTGGTCGGTCGTCGTGAAGGTCAAGGCCATCGCTGGCGATCTAAGCGGATCGCCCGTTTGACGCAAAGTCGGTGGCGGCGTATACAGCGCGTTATCCCGTGGTCATTTGAGCCGGCCGGCTTGCAGCCACGTTAAACAAGTCGCTAAAAGGCCGGGGACGCATGAGCCCGGCCCGAGGATTTCCCCGGCCGGGTTTTGTTTTGGCCGCGTTTTTAGCGGCCGGAACGCGTGTTGGCTAAGGAGGGCCGCATGTCCGCGTCGGCAAAGAAGAGCTATCGCCCCGAAACGCGCCTGGTGCAATCGGGCACCCTGCGGTCGCCGTTTGGCGAGACTTCGGAAGCGCTCTTTCTCACCCAGGGCTATGTCTACGACAGCGCCGCCCAGGCCGAGGCGCGCTTTAAGGGCGAGGACCCGGGCTATCAATATTCGCGTTTCGCCAATCCGACGGTCGATATGTTCGAGCGTCGCATGGCGGCATTCGAAGGCGCCGAGGCGGCGCGCGCCACCGCGTCGGGCATGGCGGCGGTGACATTGTCGCTGCTCGGCCAGGTCAAGGCCGGCGACCACGTCGTGGCCTCGAAGGCCATGTTCGGATCCTGCCGCTATGTCGTTGAGGACTTCTTACCTCGCTTTGGCGTTACCTCGACGCTGGTCGACGGCTGCAATCTTGCTGCCTGGCGCGAGGCGGTGCGGCCGAGCACCCAGACCTTCTTTCTGGAGACACCGACCAATCCGGCACTGGAAGTGATCGATATCGCGGGGGTGGCCAAGATCGCGCATGACGCCGGCGCGACGCTCGTTGTCGACAACGTATTTGCGACGCCGTTGTTTCAGAGCCCGCTCGCGCTTGGCGCCGACTGCGTCGTCTATTCCGCCACCAAACATATCGACGGCCAGGGCCGCTGCCTCGGCGGAATTATTCTCGCCTCACAAAAATTCATCCTGGAAAAGATCCATGTGCTGCTTCGGCAAACCGGCCCATCGATGTCGCCGTTCAATGCCTGGGTGCTGCTTAAAGGGCTGGAGACGCTCGCGGTGCGCGTGCGTCGGCAGACCGACAGCGCGGCGACGCTCGCGGTCGCAATCGCCGGGCATCCAAAAGTTTCGCGGCTGATTTATCCAGGGCGCCCGGACCATCCGCAGGCCGCGATCGCGCAGAAGCAGATGCGCGGCGGCTCGACGCTCGTTGCCTTTGAGGTCAAGGGCGGCAAACGCGGGGCCTTCCGCTTTCAGGACGCGCTCAAGCTCCTTCGCATCAGCAACAATCTCGGCGACGCCAAGAGCCTGATCACGCATCCGGCGACGACGACGCACCAGCGGCTGACGCCGGCGCAGCGCGCGGAGCTCGGTATCAGCGACGGCTTGTTGCGGGTCTCGGTTGGGCTCGAGGACCCCGACGATATCGTCGAGGACGTGCTCAATGCCCTGGAAACGGTGTGAGCAGAGAGAGACTGGAAAGCTTAGTCCAAGTCTCGCCAGTGCGCGCCTCGTCTCGTTAATGGAGGTCCGGCTTCGGCGAAATCGCGGCCGGATGCACGGACGCGGCGGCAATCGGCCGCGTTGCCGCTTCGGCGATAGCGCCGCCGAGCAGCTTCGCCACGCAGGCGTAGCCCCAGTCGTTCATGTGCAGATGGTCGGGCGATACGAAAATATCGAACGACAGGCGCTGCACATCGTGCCAATCGCGCATCACGGCGAAGCGCTGGAACAGATCCACGTTCTCTTCCTTCGCGGCAAGCGCGATCTGCTCGACCATGCCTTGCGTTTCCGCCTTGGCGAGCACCGCCGGCGCAAACTGTGGATCGATCAGCACCACGTCGGCGCCAGCCTCCTTGAGCTGCTCGATGCCATCGTGCAGTTGCACGCCATGCGGGTTGAGCGGATGGTCGCGCAGCACCGAATTGGTGCCAATCTGCCACAGCACGAGCTGTGGATGCGCTGCCAGCACATCGGCTGCGAACCGCGCCATCATATTATTAGTCTCTTCGCCGTTAACGCCGCGGTTGAGCACCGTGATCTCACGGCCGGGAAACCGCGCCCGCAATTCGACGGCGAGCCGGCTTGGATAGGCCGCGTCCGGCGAGCTGGCGCCGGCGCCGGCGGTGGAAGACGAACCGATCGCGACGATGGTCAGCGGCTGGCCATGGGCCAGGCGCTGCATCGTGTGAATGAGTGGCCCATTGAAACGCATTAGTTCGGCGCGCGCCGTGCATGTCGCTGACATGGCAGGGGCGGTCCCAATGATCGGTTTGGCGGCGGCGCTTGGCCTGGCCACGCCCGATGTCTGCATCGCGGAGCCGCCCATTTGCGCGCCCGCGCTGTCGCTTTGCAGTGCAAAAAACTGCATTGCCAAAATAGCGGCGGCAACGAATACGGCCGGCCTGTGACGGAGGAATTTTGTTTTTTTGAAAGACATTAACGCGTCGTTTGCATTCTCACGGCGTCAAGATGTGCGGCAGCGTTAATTAACGACGCCAGGGCCCGGCCAATACACTCATGAACTTGCCGCGCCATATCATACTTCTTGGTCGCGGCATAGAGGTCGAAAGTGCCCATATCGTTCCAATATTGCATGATTGCTAACCGATCAAACAACAAAGCGTTCCGCTGCTGGGCGACGTGGCGCATCACATCGGCATAGGCCGATACGTCCAGCATCGCGGCGGTGCGTGGGCTGTATTGCATGTTCACGAGAATGACATCAGCGCCGGCGGCTTGGATTTTATCGATGCCGTCCTCGAGGCTCGTGCGGAAGTCTTCGGTCTCGACGCCATTGATGGCGTCGGCCGTACCGGCCTGCCAGATCACCAGGCTGGGATGGTCCTCGGCGAGAATTTTTTCCAAGCTATCGAGCATGTTGGCCGTGGTCTGCTTCGGCTGAACATGGGCCGTGACCTTGATCTCGTTGCCGGGCAATTCCTGCTTGAGCGCATCCTCAAGCCGCGCCGGATAGGCAAAGTGCGACCCGTCAGGCCCGGCAAGCGAGGAGGATCCGGTACCCAGCACAGTGATATCCAGCCGATGCTTGTCTTTGAGTCCATTGGTAACGCGGCTGAGATCGATTTCACTTTCCAGAAACGATGCCGGCACGTCGCAAGCTTCGGGCTGCGGCTGCGCCGCCGCCCCCGAGGCCGGCAAACAGTTGAACGCAATTGTTGCGACAAGCGCGGTGAGCAGTTTCATGCCTCGCCTCCCGCGAGGTCTGCATCCGGCGATTTGCTCCGCCCAGTGGGGCTTCGCCCTTCCATCTGTTTGTACCATGATATCAGACTAGCTACGGCGACCATGATCAAGATACCGACAAGGCTAATCAGCGCCTGAATCAATGGTCCGCCTGACCACTCGCTGATGATGAACTGGCCGGCGAAGGCCAAAAATACGCCGAGACAGAAAATTTCCAGTGAGTGCTGGCCGCAAAGAATCGCCGGCCGCAGATATGGCGATTTGAGCCACGGCCAATCGCGCGGAATGAAATACACGGTCACGGCCGCGAGCGCGAGGAAATGAGCAAAGCGCAGCACATCGAGATTGGTCTTGTCTATTGGATACATCCAATTGCTCAGCCAGATCGGTACGAAACGCCGCAGCGACTCGACATACCACGTTAGCGTGACCGCGAAAGCGAAGACGAGATAGGCAATTGCGACCGCCAGCACCACGCGCGAGCGCAGCGCCGCGGAGAGCCGCTGCGCGCCGCCGAGCGCGCACCAGGCGCCGAACACAAACAGCAACTGCCAGGCAAACGGATTAAAGAACCATGCCCCGTTTGGATAAGCGGGCAAATTCCAATCGAGATTCCACGCCAGCACATAGACCAGCGCCGATCCGGCCAACGCCAAAGCCGGCTGTTGAATCAAGAGCCAAAGCATCGGCGGGAAGAATAACAGCAACATGATGTAGAGCGGCAGCACATCCATGTTGACCGGCTTGAACTTCAGAATGAGCGCTTGGAAAATCGTGACATCCGGCTGCTTGAGGAAATCGAGAATATTCATTTCCTCGGCGTAGAGCGGGTTTTCGAATGTCGACGCGACATAGGCGATCTCGGCCATGAAGATCGTGAACAGAAAGATGTGAGCGACGTAGATTTGCCAGGCGCGCCGCAGCACTCGCGCGCTGGCGACGATGATGCCCCGTTCGCGCATGGCGCGGCCGTAGACGAAGGCGGCGGTGTAGCCGGAAATGAAAATAAATATTTCAGTGGCGTCGCTAAAGCCATAATTGCGGATCGTGAACCAGTTCACGACATTCTGCGGGATGTGATCGAGGAAAATCAGCCACAGTGCGACGCCGCGGAACAGATCGAGCCGCAGGTCGCGTCCGCCCGGCGGCAGCGGCGAAGTGGCGGCCGGTGCGGATGTCAGTGCCAATCTGGGCAGTGCGAGGTGCTTCACAGCCGCCTTCACGATCGTTGCGCGCTGCCGCGTGGCCTAGCGCCATTGCGCGGTGCGCCCGGCTTCAGCCTGCAGGGGCGCTGATTTTCCAGGGTCAAAACTCATTATTTCCGCGAGCCGCGTTGCAGGCAAAATCGCGTTACTCGTTGCTTATGATCGTATAGATCACATCGCTCCTCGCGCCTAGCCAGTGGCCGAAAGGCCCCGCGTCGCGGCCGCGCCTACCAATGAGTTTTGACCCTAATCGGCAAGTATCGCTTGAGAAAGCGTCTTGTGACCGCTATGCAATCACGCCTGCCGTACTGCTCGGTTTTCGCGCGGGCATCGGGCCGCAAATTGGAACTCGCTTGAACGGCGCTGGGCTTCGCGCGTCGTGGCGAACACTGGTATCAGCTACAACATTGCCGCATCGCTCGCATGTATCGCGCTGTGACCCGCAAAATTGAAGTCGTGGTAAAGCCGCGCTTCGTTGCCGATCGCTCGTCGCCGGAGAACAATTATTTCTTCTGGGCCTACACGGTCTCCATCACCAATAAAAGCGGCGAGACGGTGCAGCTGAAGACACGCCACTGGCGCATCACCGATGCCCATGGACGGCACCAAGAGGTACGCGGGGCGGGCGTTGTCGGCGAGGAGCCGGTGCTCAAAGCCGGAGAATCCTTCGAATATACCAGCGGCGTACCGCTGCAGACGCCCTCAGGATTCATGGTCGGCACCTACGGCATGGTCACTGCCGGCGGCGAACATTTCGAAATCGAGATTCCTGCGTTTTCGCTCGACAGCGGCGATGGCAAGCGCACGATCAATTGAACAAGGGGCGGTCGAATGCCATCGATCGGCGGCGCGCCCGAAGCGCTTGCGGAGCGCCATTTGCGGCCCGCAGCCATTTAGAGCACTCTAATCGATGGCGATCCTAGCGGTGGATCACGACATCGCCGGCCGAGGTGTCGAGATCAAAGCCGCGATCGTGATGCCGCCAGGGCTCGCGCTCGCGAATGATCCCCTCCGAATCCAGGCGCTGAACGCAGCGCGACACGCAGGTGCCGTTGTCGCAGACTTGGCGGCAGATCTGTTCGGCATTGGCGGCGTGCGAGAGCGCAAACCACAAGGCTGCCGTTGCGACGCCAATCAGGAATTTGGTCATCGTCAGCCTCCGCTCCGCCCCCGCGGTCAGCTTCGGCTGCGCCCCGCGGTATCAATCGCAGAGCTACGGTTTGGTTCCGTACTTAGTGGATAAAGCCCCCGCGGGCGCGCGACCAGGCGCAGCTCCGGTTGGTACCGCCAATCAAGCGCATAACTGCGAAAAATCAAAGACTTGCGCGCCTCGACCAGATCGTGTCGGGGTCAATCATTATGGCGATGCCGGCATGCTCGCGGCGGCAATTTCACTCGGTGCGAAGACATAGGTCGAGCTGCAGAACTCGCATGTGACCGTGATACGGCCGTCCTCGACCATATCGGCGCGATCTTGCGGCGGGAAACTTCGCAGCATGTTTTCGACACCGTGGCGCGAACACGAGCACTGCGCGGCCACCGGCGTCGCGCGGAAAACGCGGACGCCGCGCTCATGAAACAAGCGATAGGCCAGACGCTCGCTCGACAGTTCGGGATCAAGCAGCTCAATATCGCCGACGGTTGCGACCAGCGAGCGGCCCTCCACCCAGGCTTCGTCTTCAGGCAGCACGTGCGGCGTGGTGCCTGCCGGTGCGTCACCAGGATCGAGATCGGCGCGGCGAGCGCGCTCGGGCGAATTGGGCAGAAATTGCAGCAGAATGCCGCCGGCGCGCCAGTGCCGGCGCGGGCCGCCTTCGCCGGCGCGGAACTCTTCGGCGACGGCGAGACGCACCCGCGTCGGAATTTGCTCGGACCGGGTGAAATATTCATGCGCCGCCTGTTCGAGGCCCCCGCCTTCGAGCGGCACTAGGCCCTGGTAGCGGCTCATATCGGGGCCTTGATCGATGGTCATGGCAAGGTGTCCGCGGCCGAGCAATTGTCCGGGCGCTGCTTCGCCGCCGGCAATCGCAGCCGCGACGCGCGCGGCATCGAAGCGGGCGCAAGCCCGCACGTTGTGGGGCGCGGTGAAATTGACCACCAGCATCCGAACCGGTCCATCGCTTTGGGTTTGCAGGATGAATCGGCCATCGATCTTCAGCGCCGAGCCGAGCATCACGGTCAACACGATTGCCTCGCCGAGAAGCTTGGCGACCGGAGTCGGATAGTCGTGCCCGGTGAGAATCGTATCGACGGCGGCGCCAAGCCGCACGATGCGGCCGCGCAGATCAAGCGCTTTGACCGCAAATGGAAGGATCGTGTCGTCGAGACTGGTTGCCGCAGGCTGGCGAACCGGGATGCTCAAATCGGGATTGTTCATTGCCGCAATATAGGTCCTAGTGTCCCGATTCCGAAGTTCGTAATCATTGCGGCGCGCCCGTACAAACTTCGGAATCGATAAGGACACTAGCAACGCTACCCTGCTAGGGCCGCTTTTGAACCCGAAGTTTCGCATCCGAGCATCCACAAACTCGCGCGAACTTCGGGTTCGTGGTACTAGGAACCGCGATTGTGAGGACCGCAGTCCGAGCCTCACAATGCTTCGGCTTCCAGGCACCAGGTCAGTATGCCCTTTTGCGCATGCAATCGGTTTTCGGCCTCGTCGAAAACCACCGAATGCGGACCATCCATGACCTCATCGGTGACTTCCTGGCCGCGATGCGCAGGCAGGCAATGCATGAAAATGGCATCGGACTTGGCGCGCGCCATCAGCCGGCCGTTGACCTGATAACGCTTGAGCAGATTATGGCGGCGAGCGCCGTTGCGATCGCCCATGGATACCCAGATATCGGTGACGACGCAGTCAGCGCCTTTTACCGCCTCTTCCGGGTCGGTGCCGACGGTGATCGCGGCGCCGGAGCTCGTGATCCAATCGAGCAGCGGTTTCTTTGGCGCCAGTTCGGCCGGCGTTGCCACCTGCAAATGGAAATCAAAGCGCTGCGCCGCGTGCATCCATGACGTCAGCACATTCGTCGCATCGCCGGTCCAGGCCACGGTGCGGCCGCGGATCGGCCCACGCGACTCTTCGAAAGTCATGACATCGGCCAGCACCTGACATGGATGCGACCGGCGCGTCAGCCCATTGATGACGGGTATCGTGGCGTGGCGCGCCAATTCGCTCACGGCGCCCGAATCGAGCATTCGGATCATGATGGCATCGACATAGCGCGACAGGACGCGGGCGGTATCGGCGAGCGTCTCGCCGCGCCCGAGCTGCATTTCTTCCGCGGTCAGGAGGATGGCGTCGCCGCCCAATTGCCGCATGGCGACTTCGAACGACACGCGGGTACGCGTTGACGGCCGTTCGAAGATCATAGCCAGCGTCTTGCCGACAAGCGGTCGCTCGTCGCGGTCACGGCGCAATTTTATCGCACGCGCAGCATCAATCATCCTGCGCAGATCGGCGGACGGGACCTCGATCAGATCGAGGAAATGGCGGACGGTTTTCATCCCGCCGTCTCCTCTGTGCGCCGCGGCGCAGCGCCCGCATGTTTGGCGTTCCGGCTCAGTTGCGCGCAGGCGCGGTCGAGCCGGGCGACTCCCTCGGCCAATTCCTGTTCGGTGACAATGAGCGGCGGCAGCAAGCGCACCACATTGTCGCCGGCGCCGACCGCCAGCATCTTCTCTGCTCGGATCGCATTGACGAGTTCGCCGGCCGGAACGACTGCGCGCAAGCCGACAAGCAAGCCCTCGCCCCGCACTTCGGCGATG
Organism: Xanthobacteraceae bacterium; assembly: GCA_051986365.1. GTDB lineage: Bacteria > Pseudomonadota > Alphaproteobacteria > Rhizobiales > Xanthobacteraceae > BOG-931. The sequence continues at coordinate 8,170 of JBPYFG010000478.1, read as the reverse complement.
AGTTCGGGGTAGCGGTCCTTGATCTCGGCCAGGCGCTGTTTGAACAGGATGCCGATCTTCTTCACATGATCGAGAAAACCGGGCGCCAGCATGACGTCGAGCGTCGCATTAACGGCGCTCATCGCCAGCAGGTTGCCGCCGAAGGTCGAGCCGTGCGTCCCGGGCGTCATGCCCTTGGCCGCCTCGCCGGTCGCCAGCACCGCGCCGACCGGAAAGCCGCCGCCAAGCGCTTTGGCGAGCGGCATGATGTCAGGGACGACTCCCACGCGCTGATAGGCGAACAGTTCGCCGGTCCGCCCCATGCCGCTTTGAACTTCGTCGAAGATGAGCAGGAGCCCGTTTTGGTCGCAAAGTTCGCGCAGCGCCCGCAGAAAAGACGGCTCGACCGTGCGCACGCCGCCCTCGCCCATCACCGGCTCGATCATGATCGCCGCCGTCTCGGCACCGATCGTTTTTTTGGCCGCCGCAAGATCATTGAAGGCGACCTGATCGAAGCCTTCCACCGGTGGACCGAAACCGTCCAGATATTTTTTCTGTCCGCCGGCGGCGAGCGTCGCCAGCGTGCGGCCATGGAATGCGCCCTCAAAGGTGATGACCCGGTAACGCTCGGGATGGCCGTTCACCGACTGATATTTCCGCGCGGTCTTGATCGCGCCTTCCGCCGCTTCGGCGCCGGAATTGCAGAAGAATACGACGTCGGCAAAAGTCGCCGCGCAGAGCCGCTGGGCGGCGCGTTCCGCTTCGGGAATTTCATAAAGGTTCGATACGTGCCACAGCTTCTGGGACTGTTCGGCGAGCGCAGCAACCAGATGCGGATGCCCATGGCCGAGCGCGTTCACCGCGACACCCGAGACGAAATCGAGATAGCGTTCGCCATTGGCGGCGACGAGCCATACGCCTTCGCCCCGCTCGAAGGCGAGGTCGACACGCGCAAAAGTCCCCATCAGATGCGATGTCTCGGCCCCACTCACGTTCTGGCTCACGGTTTGGCTCGCAAAGCTTGCGCGTTTAAAAGCGACGCGGCTTACAACGACAAAAGCAGCGCAGCTCAAATGAAATGTGCCGCCTCTCCGGGCGGCACGAAATAGCATTCTATTTCCGCCCGCCCCACTGTCAACACACGATAATTGCGCGTTGCGGACCCGATTTGTACCCAGTTCATCCACACGCGTGCAGGAATGTGTGGACGCAAACAGCGCGAGTCTTGCGCCAGACTCCAGCCATATTGTAGCGTTTTGATTGTCTAGTACGACATTTCGTGCGGCGGACAGTCTTCTGAAGCGTTGTGGTTGAGTGCGTGTTGGGCGGCGACTCGCTGCCCAGCGCGAGGGGGGATTCTCGCAACAGCTTGGCCGACAGGTCCAAGGAGGGTTGGTCATGTCGTGGACAGACGAACGGGTCGAGCTTCTGAAAAAGCTATGGTCTGACGGTCTCTCGGCGAGCCAGATCGCGGCCGAGCTCGGCGGCATCACGCGCAATGCGGTGATCGGGAAAGTACATCGGCTCGGACTCTCTGGTCGCGCCAAGAGCTCCAGCGCCTCACCGCGGCCGCGCAAGCCCCGGTCGCCGTCGCACATGCTGCGAATCGGGCGCGCATCGATTCGCGGCAATACCGCACTGGCGCATGCCTACGATTACGAGCTGGAGGCCGAGCCGGAGTTGATCGAGAACATCATTCCGATCGGCCAACGCCGCACCATTCTGGAATTGAACGAGCAAACCTGCCGCTGGCCGGTCGGCGATCCGGGCAGCAGCGATTTCTTCTTCTGCGGCGGCAACACGATCGCCGGCTTGCCTTATTGCGCCTATCATTCGCGGGTCGCGTATCAGGCGCCTTCCGAACGGCGGCGCGACAAACGGACGGTGCGCTAGGTCCAATCCAGCTACGTTTCCCGGGCGGCGCAGCACGGAGCCGTCAGCGCGTTCACGCGCGTTTTCGATGCGCTACGGCGGAGTGATGCGCCGCGGACCCGGGACCTTCAAATAAGCGGAGTTTGGAACGATCCTGGATCAGCGTTTCACGCGCGCCGCGTCCGGGATGCGGCTTTTTCAAGCCGTCTTGCCGAAGCGATCGTCCAGCGAATAACCGGCGCCGCGGACGGTTCGGATCGGATCGGTGGCGTAGCCGCGGTTGAGCGCCTTGCGCAAACGGCCGACATGGACGTCGACGGTGCGTTCGTCGATATAGACCTCGCTGCCCCACACGCCGTCGAGTAGTTGCTCGCGGGAGAACACCCGTCCGGGCCGCTCCATGAGAAATTCAAGCAGCCGGAATTCGGTCGGCCCGAGATCCACCGGCCGGCCGGCGCGCGAGACGCGCTTTTTCTCGCGATCGAGTTCAAGATCGCCGATGGTGAGCACGAGCGCGACGCGTTCCGGACTGGCGCGGCGCAATAGCGCGCGCACGCGCGCCAGCAGCTCCGGCACCGAAAACGGCTTGACGATGTAGTCGTCGGCGCCGGTGGCCAACCCACGCACGCGTTCACTTTCCTCACCCCGCGCGGTGAGCATGATGATGGGCAGCGTCTGGGTCTGAGGCCGCGCCCGCAACCGGCGGCACAGTTCGATTCCCGACAGACCGGGGAGCATCCAGTCCAGCACGATGAGATCGGGCGCGGTTTCCTTCAACCGCGTATCGGCATCGTCGCCTCTGGCAACGGCGTCGACTTCGTAGCCTTCAGCTTCGAGATTGTACCGCAGCAGCGTAGTGAGCGGTTCTTCATCTTCCACGATCAAGATATTTGCCCCCATCCCGCTCTCCTATTTCTGCAGGACGCCTGCCGGAAAACTCGTGGTGTCACCCTTGGGACGCTGGTCGGTAATCGGGCGACCTTCGACCATGTAGTAGACGGTCTCGGCGATATTGGTGGCGTGGTCGCCCATGCGCTCGATGTCTTTGGCGCAAAACATCAGATGCATGCAGAATGTGATATTGCGCGGATCCTCCATCATGTAGGTGAGGAGCTCGCGGAACAGCGAAACGCACATTGCATCGACCTGTTCGTCGCCATTCCAAACGGCGAGCGCCGATTGCAGGTCGCGGCCGGCATAGGCGTCCAGCACCTGTTTGAGCTGCGCCAGCACCAGCGCCGACATGTGCTCGACGCCGCGGATCAGCTTTTGCGGATAGAAGTCGTCGTCGAGCGCGACGACGCGCTTACCGATGTGCTTGGCGTGGTCGCCGATCCGCTCCAGGTCATTGCAGACGCGCATCGCGCCGACACATTCGCGCAAATCGACGGCCATCGGCTGACGCCGGGCAATCGTGAGGATGGATTTATCCTCGACCTCGCGCTGCAGCGCGTCGATAGTCGGATCGAGTCCAATGACACGCTCGCCAAGTTCGATATCGCGATCGACCAAGGCCTGAACCGAATCCGCGATCTGCCGCTCCACGAGGCCGCCCATCTCGGCGACTTTGCGGGTGATTTCCTGCAGATCGGTATCGAATGCCTTGGCGGTGTGATCGATTCTGGTGCTGGTGATGTCGGTCATCTGCGTTATCCGAAGCGGCCGGTGATGTAGTCCTGCGTGCGCTGATCCCGCGGCGCCGTGAACATGTTGCTGGTCGAGTCGAATTCGATGAGCTCGCCGAGAAACATAAACGCGGTGAATTCCGAAACCCGCGCCGCCTGCTGCATGTTATGGGTGACGATCACGATCGTGTAGTCGTCGGTCAACTCATCGATCAGCTCCTCGATCTTAGCGGTCGAAATCGGGTCGAGGGCCGAGCAGGGCTCGTCGAACAGGATGACTTCCGGCCGCACCGAGACGGTGCGGGCAATGCAAAGCCGCTGCTGCTGCCCGCCTGAGAGGCTCTGCCCGTTGGCGTTAAGCTTGTCCTTCACCTCGTCCCACAGCGCGGCGCGCCGCAGCGAGGTCTCGACCCGGCCGTCGAGCTCCGATTTCGGCAGTTTCTCGTATAGCCGGATGCCAAAGGCGATGTTCTCATAGATCGACATCGGAAACGGCGTCGGCTTCTGAAATACCATGCCGATGCGCGCGCGCAGCAGATTCAGATCCTGCCTGGGCGAAAGAATATTCTCGCCGTCGAACAAGACTTCGCCGGTGGCGCGCTGGTGCGGATAGAGGTCGTACATCCGGTTGAGCACGCGCAGCAAGGTCGACTTGCCGCAGCCCGAAGGGCCGATGAAAGCGGTCACCTTGTTCTGGTACAGCGGCAGGCTGATCGATTTTAAAGCGCTGGATTCGCCGTAGAAGAAATTGAGGTCGCGGATCGTCACTTTCTCGGGCAGTCCGGCTTGCGCGCTCGGCGCATGGGCGACGGAGGGAACGGCGACAGTTGCACTCACGGTCATGACTGTTTTCCCGTTGCGACCAGGGCACGGGCGGTGATGCTCAAAGCCAGCACCGCCATGGTGATGATGAGCGCGCCGGTCCAGGCCAGCGCTTGCCAGTCCTTGTAGGGGCTGAGCGCGAACTGGAAGATGACAACCGGCAAACTCGAGATCGGCGCGTTGAGATTGGTGCTCCAGAACTGGTTGTTCAGTGAAGTAAATAATAGCGGCGCGGTCTCACCGCTAATCCGCGCCACCGCGAGCAGCACGCCCGTCACCATGCCGGCGCGCGCCGCGCGATAGCAAATGCGAGTGATCGCCAAGGATCGCGGCAGGCCGATCGAGGTCGCCGCTTCGCGCAGCGCGTTCGGCACCAGCGTCAGCATGTCTTCGGTCGTGCGCACCACGACCGGTATGACCAGGACCGCGAGCGCGACGCCGCCGGCGAAGCCGGAAAAATGGCCCATCGGCGCGACCATGATCTCGTAGATGAACAGTCCGACGACGATCGATGGTGCGCTTAAGAGGATGTCGTTGATAAAGCGCACCACCGCGGTGAGCACGTCGTAGCGACCATACTCGGCCATATAGGTGCCGGCGAGGATCCCGATCGGCGTGCCGATGACGATCGCCAGCACGGTAAGCATTAGACTGCCGACAATCGGATTGAGCAGCCCGCCGGCGGAACCCGGCGGCGGCGTCATTTCGGTAAAAACCGCCAGCGACAGACCGGAAAAGCCCTGCCACAACAACGCGCCAAGGATAAGCACCAGCCATCCCAGACCGAGAGCGGTGGCGGCAAGCGCCAGCGTCGTGGCGATGGTGTTGCGGCGCTGCCGGCGCCGGTAACGGGATTGCAGAAGCTGCTCGGCCATTCGCTGTGCCATGGGTGTCATCCGATCCGGCGTTCGATGCGCAGCAACAAGTAGCGCGCAATCGCCAGCACGATGAAAGTGATGACAAAGAGAATAAGACCAAGCGCGATCAGGGCCGAGGTGTAAAGATCGCCGACCGCCTCGGTGAATTCATTGGCGATGGTCGCGGAAATTGTCGTGCCGGGCGCCAGTAGTGATGCCGAAATTCGATGCGCATTGCCGATGACAAAGGTCACCGCCATGGTCTCGCCGAGCGCGCGGCCGAGCGCGAGCATGATGCCGCCAATGACGCCGACCCTGGCATAGGGCAGCACCACATTGCGCGTGACTTCCCACTTCGTGCAGCCAATGCCGTAAGCCGCTTCCTTAAGCACCGGCGGAACGGCCTCGAACACGTCGCGCGAGATCGAAGTGATGAAGGGCAGCACCATAATCGCGAGAATCAGTCCTGCGGTCAGCATGCCGATGCCGTAAGGCGGCCCGCCGAACAGCGCCCCAATCACTGGAACGTTGCCCAAAGTGTCGATCAGGAAAGGCTGCAGCGTCTCCTGCAGGAATGGAGCGAATACAAACAGGCCCCAAATGCCATAGATGATGCTCGGAATGCCGGCGAGCAGTTCGATGGCAATGCCGATCGGCCGGCGCAGCCATAACGGACAAAGCTCGGTGAGGAAGAACGCGATCATCAGACCGATCGGCACCGCGAACAGCATGGCGATAAAAGACGTGATCACGGTGCCGTAGATCGCCGGCAGTGCGCCGAAATTCTCGGTCACCGGGTTCCAGCGTTCGCTGGCCAGAAAACCGAGGCCGAAAGTCTTCAGTGCGGGGATGGAGCCTTTGACCAGTGAGAACATCACTGCGCTGAGCAGCACTAAGACGGCGATGGCGGCGGCCCGCGTCAGTTGCCGGAACGCAGCATCGCCGAGGCGCAGCCGATCGAGTACTTTGGCGCGGCTGCCGGGCACCGCCGCGACCAGACCGCGCTGTTGGATGGCGACGTCAGCCACGGATCGGCTCCGCGACGAATCCATCAGGACGCTCCATTGCCCGAGGCCAGCGGCGTCCAGTCAAACGGACCGCCGGCCGCCGCACAAGATCAAGATGCGGCGAGCCGGTGGATGAAAACCGGGCGCTCCGCAGGAACGCCCGGGACGGTGCGTAAGCGCTCAATTCAAGGTCACGTGCAGCGGCTTGCCGTCACTACCGGTGATCGACTTCGCCCACATCGCCTCGATATCTTTGACGACCTTGGCCGGCATCGACACGTAATCAAGCTCTTCGGCCATCTTGCCGCCCTTGGCATAGGCCCAAGCAAAGAACTTGAGCGCGGAAGTCGCCGCCGCGACGTCCTGCGGCTGTTTGGGGATAAGGATGAAGGTCGCCGCCGTCATCGGCCAGGACGCCGCGCCTGGCTGATTGGCCAGGATCACGCCATAGCCCGGCACCGAACTCCAATCGGCGTTGCCGGCCGCTGCCTGGAACGCATCGCTGGTCGGCGCGACGGTCTTGCCGTCCTCGTTCACCATTTTGGTGAAGACCAGCTTGTTCTGCAGCGCATAGGCATATTCGACATAGCCGATCGAGCCTTTGGTCTGCGCGACATTGTTCGACACGCCTTCGTTACCCTTGGCGCCGATGCCGACCGGCCATTCGACCGAAGTATTGAAGCCGACCTTCGACTTCCACTCGTCGCTTACTTGCGCGAGGTAGTACGCGAAATTGAACGTAGTGCCGGAGCCGTCGGAACGGTGCACGACGGCGATCGCGGTTGACGGCAGCTTGACGCTGGGATTGAGCTTTTTGATCGCCGGATCGTCCCAGGTCTTGATGTCGCCCATGAAGATCTTGGCGAGCGTCGGGCCGTCGATCAGGAGGTCGCCGGCTTTGATGCCGTCGAGATTGACCACCGGCACGATGCCGCCCATGACCATCGGAAACTGCACCAGGCCGTTCTTGTCGAGCTCTTCGCCCTTGAGCGGCGCATCGGTGGCGCCGAAGGTGACGGTCCTGGCCTCGATCTGCTTGATGCCGCCGCCCGAACCGATCGATTGATAATTCAGTCCGACGCCGGTCTCTTTTTTATAGGCATCCGCCCATTTCGCGTAGATCGGGTATGGGAACGTAGCGCCGGCGCCGGATATGTCCTCGGCGGCGGCAGGCATGATCGCCGCGGCCAAAAAGCCGGCGACGACGATGGTCCTGAAGTGTTTCACTGTGCTCTCTCCTGTGATGCAAATCGGCGCAACGAGACCCCGCCTATGGTCAATGCGGACGTCGGACCGATCAGTCGCCGTGTGTCAGAACGCTGCATGTGAGGCTTGCCCTGCAAGGCGGAGCTGCAGCAGGCCGGACGGTTAGGCCTGGCGCGTAGCCGTTCTATGAAGCTTCCATGACAGCCGGATGACAGTGTAAACCACTGAAAATGCTGTGGTTTAGCGCGCCAGCGGAGCGATCGCGGTGGGCAGGTGGATGGTGAAAGTAGCGCCGGCGCCGGGCGTGCTGTCGATGGTAAGGCGGCCGCGATGGCGGTTGAGAATGTGTTTGACCAGCGCCAGACCGAGCCCGGTGCCGCCCTGGGCGCGGCTTTCGGTGACATCGACGCGATAGAACCGTTCGGTCAAGCGCGGCAAATGCTCGGGCGCGATACCCGGGCCGTAATCGCGGACGCTCACGCGCGCTTCCGGTTCGCCATCGGCCGATGAGCCGGGACCAAGCTTGATGTCGACCCGCCGTCCGGCAGCGCCGTATTTGAGGGCGTTTTCAACCAGGTTTTCAAAACACGGACCAATTCGTCGTGGTCGCCGAGCACTGTCAGCGCTCCGGCATTCTCAACATTGACGGCGACGCCGCGGTCGCGCGCCAGGCTTTCGAGCCCGTCGGAGACTTGCCGGATGATCGGCACCAGATCGACTGGCGTGTCGGGACGGCGATGCGCGTTGAGCTCGATGCGCGACAACGATAACAGATCGTCGATCAGGCGCGCCATGCGCCGCG
>JBPYFG010000477.1:0-2548 GCA_051986365.1 Xanthobacteraceae bacterium | reverse complement strand
GATCGAGCTTGGCGGTCTGCAAACGATTGAGCGAGCGTTTAAGCTCCTCGACATCGGCGGACTCGAGCTTGGTCGCGATAAAAAGCTTGCCGCGCAAGGCAGCGGGCCCAATCACGTCGCCAAGAATACGTTCGGCATCGCCATAGGTCGAAGCCGTGTCAATGAGTTTGCCGCCGTTACCGATCAGCGCGCGTACCACGGCGCTGGCTTTTTGCAGGGTGAACGTATCGGAAACGTCGAAGACTTCCGCTGTGCCCAGACCGACAGGGGGCAGAGGCTCGCCGGTTGCGGGGATCGCTCGCGTGATGACGGACGAAGCGGGTTGCGCCCGCGCCGGCAAACTCGCCTTCGGCCCGGCCGTTGCGAATGCGGCGACGGGTAAAACACTAAATTGACGCCGTGTCAGTTTAACCATTCACTGCCCGGATGTGGCGGAAGCGCCGATCAGCTTAGCGCGCTGCTCTTGCGCACGCTGCTCTTGGGCACGCTCTTCTTGGAACCGTCCTAGCGCCACCGACAAAATCAGCCAAATCGCCGAGACCGGCGCCGCGACCAGCGCGATCGATCCGAGCTTTAGCCCAAGAACCTGCAAGCTGTCGAATACCCAGCCGTAGAGGGCGTCCGAGCCGCGATAAATGACCACGTCGATCAGGTTCTTGGCTTTGTACTTTTCCTCCCGGCCAAGCACTGTGTAGAACACTTGGCGCGCGGGATTGGCGAGGGCGAAATGGATCCAGCGCTGCGCCACTTGGGCCGCCAAGATTGCCGCAAGCGTCGGCGCCAAAAAGATGGCGATAAAGCCCGCTACAAAGACGGCCGGCAGGGCCGCTGCGGTAAGCCCAGTGCCGAACCGTTTGAGCAATTGCCCGGTGGCAAGAACCTGCGTCGCCAGCGTGAGCAGATTCACGGCGAGATCGATCGCGGCAAACAAGCGGGCTTGTGCACCCGCACCGTGTATTTCGGCGGCGACAATATGAATTTGCTGGAAATAAAGCATGGTCGCGCAGAACGACTGCAAGGAAATCCACGCGGCAAGGCCGATCAAATAGGGCGAACGAATAAGTTCGGAGATCGCCGCAAAAGCGCTGCCGCCGAGACGTTCGTCCTGCGCGCCCGCGGCATGGTGAGGCGTAGCGACGCGCTCGAGCCGCCAAACGCAGAACACCGCAGCCTCGATCAAAATCATGGCCGGGATCAAAAGATTGGTCGGGCCAAGCGGCACCGATAGCCAGATCGTCAGGAGCGGTCCGAGCAACGCGCCGGCGGTGCCGCCCGCGCCAATGAAGCCGAATAAGCGTTTGCCTTGATCGGCCGTGAACAGGTCCGCCATGAACGACCAGAACACCGCCACCGAAAACAGGCTGAACACGGCAACCCACACGTAAAAGATTCGCGCCACCAGGGCAGTATCGATCTGCAGCGTGAGAAACAGCCAAAACAGCCCGAGGTTGACTACGAAAAAATGGTTGACGATCGGAATGAAGCGGGCGCGCGGCAGCTTCGCGACCAGCATGCCATAGAGCGGTTGCGCGACCAGCAGTGTGGCGAAGGTGGCGGTAAACAGCCATGGCAGATTGCGGATGCCGCCGGTGATCGCCATCTGGTCGCGGAGCGGGCGGAGCACGTAATAGCCCGCGAGCAGCGTGAAAAAATAAGCAAATGACCATAGTGCAGCGGCGCGCTCCTGCGGCGTGGCGGGGAGCGCGCGCGCTATCGCGTGCCGCAGGAACGCCACAGTGCCGCTGCGGTTGCCGGTCGTTTCGAGCGTCATTGCGACAGAGATAGTTTCTGCTTCAGTTCCGCAGCGGTGACCTGCTGTCCATAACCCGGCCCGCCGCGCTGAAAGAGCCTGGCATCGGCAAGCTTGCCGACGACCACGGGGTCGAAGCCAGCATCGCGCACGAGCCCCGCGGCCACCCGGACGGCATCCTGATCGTCGCCGGCAATGGGCACGGCGAGTTTTGGATCGGGCCGGTTCGCTTCGCTGGCGAATATTTTGTAGGACATCGTGTTGAAGGCACGAACGAGCCGCGTTCCCGGCAAGTATTTCTGCGAGGTAATGCCGATGCCGCTCGCTTCCACTTCATCGGCAACCGCGCCGTCGCGGGCGGCGACCGCATTGCAGGTGTCGAGGACGATCTTGCCTTTGAGTTGGGCTGCGTAATCGCGGCCGATCTGCGGCAGCGCGCCGTAAGGTACGGTGAGTAACACAACATCGCCGAAGGCAATCGCCTGTTCGACACTGCCGGCTTGGGCCAGCGGTCCGAGACCGGTCACCAGATCTTTCAACTCCTCAGGGTGGCGCGAGGAAAACAACACCTTGTGTCCGTTCTTGACCCAGAGCCCGCCAATGGTGCTGCCGATGTGGCCCGCGCCAATAGTTCCGATCGGCAATTTCCCGCCACTGGTTTGGGCGCGCAGCGGCGCCAGTGCCGCGCCGAACATGACAGCGCTGCCGGCAGTGAGCACTGTCCGGCGGTTCAGTAAATTCTCCAACGTCATAGATGACCTCGCAAATTGAGCTCGCGAAATTATAAGCACCGCAACC
>JBPYFG010000476.1:0-3123 GCA_051986365.1 Xanthobacteraceae bacterium | reverse complement strand
GGCGCCATCGAGCTTTTGATGCCGACGATCCAGCCCGCCGAGCTGTGGCGGGAGAGTGGGCGGTACGAGGCTTACGGCAAGGAAATGCTGCGCATCCGCGACCGGCACGAGCGCGAGATGCTCTATGGGCCGACCAACGAGGAGATGATCACCGAGATCTTCCGCAGCTATGTACGCTCATACAAGGACTTGCCGCTCAACCTCTACCACATCCAATGGAAATTTCGCGACGAGGTGCGGCCGCGATTCGGGCTGATGCGCGGGCGCGAATTTCTGATGAAGGACGCCTATTCTTTCGACCTCGACTTTGAAGGCGCCAAGCACGCCTATAACCGGATGTTCGTCGCTTATTTGCGCACCTTTGCGCGCTTGGGCCTGCGCTCGATTCCCATGGTGGCCGAAAGCGGTCCGATCGGCGGCAACCTCTCGCACGAATTCATCATTCTCGCCGAAACCGGCGAGAGCGAGGTGTTCTGCCACAGCGATTATCTCGATTTCGAAGTGCCCGGTGCGGATGTGGATTTCAACGAGATCGCAGGGCTGCAGGCGATCGTCGATAAATGGACTTCGCTCTATGCGGCGACGTCGGAAAAACACGATGTCGCGGCTTTCGCCAAGCTTTCAGGCAAGGGCATTTCCGCCCGCGGTATCGAAGTCGGTCACATTTTTTATTTCGGCACCAAATATTCGGAGCCGATGAAGGCCGTGGTCACCGGGCCCGACGGCGCCGACCATCCCGTGCACATGGGCTCCTATGGTATCGGTCCGAGCCGCCTTGTCGCCGCGATCATCGAAGCTTTTCACGACGAGGCCGGGATCAAATGGCCCGAACCGGTGGCGCCGTTCCGCGCCACCATCCTCAATCTCAAGCAAGGCGGCAGCGACACCGATCCGGCTTGCGAGCGGCTCTATGCCGAGCTTACGGCCAAAGGCGTGGACACGCTCTATGACGATCTCGACGAACGCCCCGGCGCCAAATTCGCCACCGCCGACCTGATCGGCATTCCCTGGCAGATTCTGGTAGGTCCGCGCAGCTTGGCCGAGGGCAAAGTGGAGATAAAGCACCGCGCCGACGGGAAAAAGGAACTCCTGACCCCAGCTGATGCGGTGGCGCGGCTTTTAAAATCGGACCGCTAGTCGCATGAAGCTGTGCGTGGTGCGGTTTTGACGCGATTTTCCGCGGCTTGAAACTGCCAGAATCGTGTGAAACTCGGAGCATTCACGGGGAACGCGTCTTGATGGCCGAGTCGACCGGCACCCATCCCTTTGCGCCCTTCGAATGGATGCTATCGCTGCGCTACTTAAGGGCGCGGCGCCGGGAAGGCTTTATTTCCGTCATCGCCGGGTTTTCCTTCATTGGGATCATGCTCGGCGTGGCGACGCTGATCATTGTCATGGCGGTGATGAACGGCTTCCGCCAGGAACTCCTATCCAAAATCCTCGGGCTGAACGGCCATCTGTTGATCCAGCCACTCGAGTCCCCGCTCACCGACTATGCCGCGGTTGCCGATCGCATATCAAAGGTCGACGGCATCTATCTCGCCGCGCCGCTGGTGGAAGGCCAAGCGCTCGCCTCGTCGCCGTTCAACGCGTCCGGCGTGGTGGTGCGCGGCATGCTCGGCGCCGACCTAGCGAAGCTTTCGCAAATCTCCAACAATATCAAACAAGGCACCCTGGATGGTTTTGACAATGGCCAGGGCTTGGCAATCGGCGCGCGCCTGGCGGAGCAGCTTTCGGTCCGCGCCGGCGACAACATTACGCTCGTTTCGCCACGCGGCGCGGTGACGCCGATGGGCACGACGCCGCGGATCAAAGCCTACAAGATCGCAGCGGTGTTCGAGATCGGCATGTCGGAATACGATTCCGCTTTCGTATTCATGCCGCTGACCGAGGCCCAGGCCTATTTCAATCGCGCCGGCGACGTTACCGCGATCGAGATCTATACCGACGATCCTGATCACATCGACCGCTTTCGCCAATCGGTCACCGATGCCGCCGCGCGCCCGATCTACATGATTGATTGGCGGCAGCGAAACGCCACCTTCTTCAATGCGCTTCAGGTCGAGCGCAATGTGATGTTTTTAATCCTTACGCTGATCGTACTGGTGGCGGCGCTCAATATCGTCTCCGGCCTGATCATGCTGGTCAAAGACAAAGGCAGTGACATTGCGATCTTGCGCACCATGGGGGCGACTCAAGGCGCGATGATGCGAGTCTTTCTCATCACCGGCGCCTCGATCGGGGTGGTCGGCACCGTTGTCGGCTTCCTCCTCGGCACCATCGTCTGTCTCAACATCGAGGAAATTCGCCGCTTTTTGTCGTGGCTGACTAATACCCAGTTGTTTCCTCCGGAGCTTTATTTCCTGTCGAAACTTCCGGCCGACATGAATTTGAAGGAAACTATGGCAGTCCTCGTGATGGCGCTCGGCCTATCATTGCTGGCGACGCTGTATCCGTCGTGGCGGGCCGCGCGGCTCGATCCCGTCGAAGCGCTGCGCTACGAATGACGCGAGGCGCGATGGACGACATCACCAACACACGCGAAGCGAAGACCGCGTCGGCAGACAGCCAAGATCATCCGCTCCTCTTCCTGCACGCCATCAGCCGGCAATTCCATCAGGGCGATTCAACGCTGGACGTGCTCAGGGGTGCCGAGCTTGCCGTCTGGGCCGGTCAGTCCGTCGCGCTGGTGGCGCCATCAGGCGCCGGCAAATCGACGCTTCTGCACATTGCCGGTTTGCTTGAACAGCCGGACGCCGGCGAAGTTTATATAGATTCGATTGCGACCTCGCATTTGTCCGACAATGCCCGCACCCGGATCAGGCGAACCGACATCGGCTTTGTCTATCAATTTCATCATCTGTTGCCGGAATTTTCGGCTCTGGAAAATGTCGTCCTGCCGCAGATGATCCGCGGGCTGCCGCGCAGCGAAGCCAACAGCCGCGGCATCGAACTGTTGAGCTATCTCGGCCTCAAGGAGCGCTTGATGCACCGGCCGGCGGAGCTCTCCGGCGGTGAGCAGCAGCGCGTCGCGATTGCGCGCGCAGTCGCCAACGCGCCCCGCATTCTGCTCGCCGACGAGCCGACCGGTAATCTCGACGTGCACACGGCGGACCACGTCTT
>JBPYFG010000475.1:0-12075 GCA_051986365.1 Xanthobacteraceae bacterium | reverse complement strand
ACGCTGAACATTCTACTCAACACCGAAATCAAATTCGAACGAGACACGCTACCGAAATTGCGCTTTGTCACGTCGAGCTCGGCGCCCTTGCTGCTCGACGAATGGAAACGCTTCGAGCGCAAATTTGGCATTCGCGTCGCCCAGGGCTATGGCGCCAGCGAGGCCAGCTGGATCGCCGCCATTCCCGGCGAACAGCGCCGCCTCGGCACCGTGGGCCGGCCATTCGCCTACCATGACTTCGCCATCGTCGACGGCGAAGGGCGCCGCCTGCCGGCCGGCGAAATCGGCTATGTCGAAATCGGCGGCTGGCCCGACCATCCGTTCCGCTATCTCGCCGAAGACGGCGCGATCAGAGTGCATGCCCGCGGCCGCATCCGCACCGGCGATATCGGCCGCCTCGACGCCGACGGCTTTTTAATGCTCACCGGACGGGAAAAAGAATTGATAATTCGCGGCGGCGCCAAGATTTCGCCGCTCGAAATCGATGCCTGCCTGATGCAATGCGCCGAAGTGATCGAAGCCGCGACCATCGGCGTGCCCGACGCGATCTACGGCGAGGAAGTCGTGAGCTACGTGGTGGCCCGCCCCAGCACGACGCTGGACACCGCGGCCCTATTGCAGCACTGCGCCGATTCCCTCCCCGCTTTTAAGGCGCCGAAGCAGATCGTGATGGCAACCGCACTGCCGAAGACCGAGCGCGGCAAACTCGACCGCAACGCGCTAGTGGAAATCTGGAAAAAGAGTGCCGCGCACTCGTGGAGTGTTGCCTCCCCCCTTGCAGGGGAGGCCAACGCGCATAGCGCATCGGGAAGGGGGTCATCTTTTCTTCCAACCCCCCTCCCCACCCCTCCCCATCAAGGCGGGAGGGAAAAGTAAGTCGGCTCGGCGGAAATCTACCTGCCACTGCGTGCCAGCGAATGCACCCAGCCCTGCATGCGCTTTTTGGCGTTGGCGATGTCTTCTTTGGAGAAGAAATCCTCCGGCCGCACCTTGTCGACCGGATAGACCGGGCGGAGAAAATCGCTCTCGTAGCCGAACGGCACTGTGGCATCGATGCCCATGCCGCCTTCGAATTGCGTATTCGACGCGGTCCATTGCTTCTCGCCCGCCGTCATGCGTTCGGCCGGCATGAAGGTCTGGCCGCGGCCGCCCGGGATCGGGTTGAGAATATCGGTGCGCGGATTGACGCGGGTGGTCATGCACCACATGACGTCGTCCATTGAATAGGGATCGACGTCCTCGCTCACCGCGATCGCCAGCCGCATGCCCTGCGAGCAGCTGAGCGCGGCGGCGAGGAAGTTGCGCTGCCAGCCCTCGTCGATCTGATGGCGCTTTTTCACCTGGATGATGCAGCCGCCCCAATCGGTCATGCAGTAGGGAATCACCACGTTCTGCACGATGCCGGGCTGCAGGCGACTGCACAATTCGTAGATCGCCGCCTCACGCACGGTGGTGTCAATATTGTGATCGTCGAGCATGTGCACGCCGAGCGCAAAGATGATCGGCTTGCTCGCCGGCTGGCGCATGGTGATGGCGGTGACGTGGAAGGTCGGCGCCTTGTAGGACTTGCCCATGTAGCCGGCCCATTCCGGGTGGAAGTGATAGCGGCCCTGCACGCCGGCCTCTTCGGCCTCCTTGGTTTCGAAGCGGCGGTCGCGCGGATTGACGTAGCCTTCGAGCACCATTTCGCAGTCGGCCAGCGCCATGGCGTTGACGGTGCGCGCCTTGACGAGCCGCACCGGGGCGCCCTGCACCGCCGAGGCGATGCCGATCTCGTCGCATCCCATCGGCAGGATCGCATAATCGAAGCCGGCGCCAGCCAACAGCGTGCAGGCCGGCGGCACGCCGAAACACACCGTAATCGGCACCGGCTGATCCTCTTTGTAATATTTGTTCACCACCTGCCACATGTGGGAGCCGGGCGAGATCTGGAACGTGCCGACATTGCCCCAGCGGAAATTCATGCGGTTGTAGCCGAGGTCGGAGCCGCCCTCGAATTGCGGGCCGGTGACGCAGCGAATACCCGAGCCGACGGTGAGTTCGGGCTCGTAGGTGGTATGGCGGATCGGCACCATCCATTCGTTGACGTCGCGCGGACTCTCGATGACATGTTCCTGGCACGGCGCCTCGCTCTGCGGAATTTCCTCCGGCTTTATCGGATGCGACAGCGCATAAGCGAGCTTGCGCACCCGCTCGGCATCGTCCTTCCAGCCGAACATGCGATTGATGATCGCCATGTCGCCGAACAGATTGGTGATCACGCGATGGTTCGGTTTGCCTTTGACGTTGTTGAACAGCACCGGGCAACCGCCATCCATGTGTTTTTGCAGACCGGTGACCTGAAGGTCCGGATCGACTTCCTTGTCGGTCTCGATCAGTTCGCCAGAGGAGCGCAGCCACTCCAGCGTGCTGCGCAGATCGAAGGCTTGGTTCGGCAGCGCACCGGCTTGCGGCTCGCTGCGCGAGTCTTTAGTGCGATCGTCTTTGCCGCGCGCTGTTTGCTGCATGACTGACTTTCCTATTGCATAGAATGCTAAGTATTATCGGCGCGGGGCCTTTGACCTGTCAACGCCGATGCCGCCACTACGTTTGCGCAAACCCGGCCATTCGCCAAACAGCAAACCGTCGCGCCGCGGCGCCACGTTTCCGCCGCGGCTGTCCTCCGGCTATCTGGTGCGCGATGCGCATCGCGCCTTTCAGCGGCTTCTTGAGCGGCGGATCGCGGCTTACGGCGTTACTCGCGGGCAATGGTACTTTCTGCGCGTGCTATGGATCGCCGACGGACTCTCGCAGCGCGAATTGTCAGCGCGCGTCGGCATGATGGAGCCAACCACCGCGATCGCACTGCGTAGTATGGAGCGCGCGCAACTGATCCGCCGGCGGCGCGGCAACGACGATCGCCGCAAGGTGCGGGTGTTTCTGACCGCCAAGGCGAAACGGCTACGCAGCGAATTACTGACAATTGCGCGCGGCATTACCGCCGATGCGGAACAAGGCCTCGCCGCGCGCGATCTCGACACGTTCCGCCGCGTCATCACGCGCATGACCGCAAACCTGGACCGGATCGCGCGTTAGCGTGGGGCCGAACCGGAGCCGTGGTTCGCAAAATACGGATTCTAACTTAAGGGCGTGTCGGTTTGGCGCAGCCGCGGAATGTCGGTGGAAACCGCGGCACGAGCGTTTTATTCTTGCCGCCGCTAAAGCCCGGAGAACGATATGACTGCCAGTCGGTACTGGATCGGCCTTGCCGTTTTGTGCCTGCTGGCGTCGCCTCCCTCGGCGCAGGCGCAAGCGGTCAAATACCCGGAAAAGCCGGTCACCATCATTTCGGATGCGCCACCCGGCTCCACGCCGGACGTTGACGCCCGCTTCATCGCCGACGGCCTGAGCAAGGTCTGGGGCCAGCAGGCGGTGATCATCAATCACGCTGGCGCCAATGGCAGCATTGCCGCACGCGCCGCGTCTGAAGCCACGCCCGACGGCTATACGCTGTTCATGCCGGCGCTCTCCACTTTCGTCGCGCCGCAATCGGTCGCGCCCAATATTCCAATCCGGCTGCCGCGCGATTTTGTGCCGATCGGCTTTACGGCGGAAAATCCGATGTTCGTCGCGGTGAACCCAGCTCTCGGCGTGAGCACGCTGCCGGAACTGATCGCGCTTGCCAAGAAAAAGCCCGGCACCATTTCCATCGCCGTAACCGGCGTCGGCCGGCTCACGCATCTCACCGGTCTTCTGCTGCAGGAGCGCGCCGGTATTGAGCTCCTTCCCGTGCCCTACAATGCCGGGCCGGCGGCGGCGTTATCCGACGTCGGCGCCGGTCGCGTCTCGATGATCATCGAAGGCTATTCCGGAATCGTCGGTGCGGTGAAAGCGGGACAGGTGAAGCTGATCGCGGTCGCCGCATCCAAGCGATTGCCTCAATTTCCCGATCTCCCGACCGTGGCAGAAACGATTCCCGGCTTCTCCGCGACCGGCTGGCAAGTGCTGGTCGCGCCCCTTGGCACGCCGGACCCAATAATCAAAAAGGTGGAAGCCGATCTCGCCAAGGTGGTGGACGATCCCGATTTCCAGAAACGGCTCGCCAATGTCGGCAGCTATTCGTACGCCATGAATGCGAAAGAGGCGCTTGCCTTCGTCGAGCAACAACAAGCGACCTGGTTGCCGGTACTCAAAAAAATTTCCAGTGAAGTGAAAAAATAACGCAGGCTTGGTCCGTCGCAATGACCGAGCGTTCGATGCGGTTCGCTCCGACGGGTCATGAGCTTGATGGGCGCGCCACGCGGGACCCCTGGACCGATTTGCGCAGCAAGGCGAAGAGGCTGCCGCCGCTTATCGCGCCAAGGATATATGCGACCGCGGCCAGAAGCGCGAGCGGCGCGCGAACGCTAAGACCCAGAAACGACATCGTGACCACCTCGACGTTCTGGGAGACGAAAATTATCGTCGCGGCCACGAACAAGACGACCACAGTCAAATAGACCCAGCGCATTGCTGCCTCGTGTTTACATCGGAAAGACGGCCAACATAGCGTTTAAACCGCGGCGCACCTATCGGAACCTTGATTAGGATCAAGGACGAACATGTGATAAGGCCACACGCGCTTACAGGGAGATTTTACATGTTGACGCTTTATTATGCGCCAGGCGCTTGTTCGATGGCTTCGCATATCGTGCTCGAAGAGAGCGGCGAGAAATACGAACCGAAAAAGGTCGACCTCGCCGGCGGCGAGCAGCGCACCGAAGCCTATTTGAAAATCAATCCGCTCGGACGCGTGCCGGCGCTCCGCCTCGATAACGGCGATCCTCTCGCCGAGAACACCGCGATTCTGCCCTATCTCGGCAAGCGCTTCGGACTGTGGCCAAACGATGCCGTTGCCGAAGCCAAGGCGTTGGCGCTGATCGGCTTCTTCGCAACCAGCGTGCATCCCGCCCATGCCCATGTCGGACGGCCCGAGCGTTACACCGCCGACAGCTCGGCATTTCCCGGGATCAAAGACATGGGGCTGAAGACGTTCCACACTTATCTGAAGCAGATCGACGGCATGCTCGCCGGCCGCGAATGGCTGTCCGACCGCTATTCGGTGCTCGATCCCTACGCTTTCGTGTTTTACACCTGGGGTGTGCGCCGCGAACTGCCGATGGCCGAGCTGAAAAATTACTCGGCGCATAAGGATCGGCTGCTCAAGCGGCCGGCCGCCGCCCGCGTCGTCGCGGATGAGAAGGTGAAGGTATAGCAGCGCTCGTCATTGCGAGGAGCCAACGGGTCCGGCCCAAAGTGGCCGGCCCGACGACAGGCTCCACGACAAAGCAATCCAGAAAGCTGCCACGCCCACTGGATTGCTTCGCTGCGCTCGCAATGACGCGAACATTCACGCTGTCTTCTGCACCTTGAGCCCGAGCTCGGAGATCATGCGCTCGCGCATGATGAATTTCTGGATCTTGCCGGTCACCGTCATCGGGAATTCGTCGACGAATTTGATGTAGCACGGCACCTTGTAGTGCGCGATCTGATCGCGGCAGAAGGCGCGGATTTCCTCCTCGCTCGCGCTCACGCCGGGGCGCAGCTTGACCCAGGCGCAAATTTCCTCGCCATAGCGATCGTCGGGGACGCCGATCACCTGCACATCCTGGATCTTCGGATGGCGATAGAGGAATTCCTCAATCTCGCGCGGATAGACGTTCTCGCCGCCGCGGATGACCATGTCCTTGATGCGGCCGACGATGTTGCAATAGCCCTCGGCGTCGATGGTGGCGAGGTCGCCGGTGTGCATCCAGCGCGCCGCATCGATTGCCTCGCGGGTGCGCGTTTCGTCATCCCAATAGCCGAGCATCACGCAATAGCCGCGCGTCAACAACTCGCCCGGCGTGCCGGTCGGCACGATGCGCCCCTCGCGATCGACGACTTTCACTTCGATATGCGGCTGAATGCGCCCGACCGTGGAGACGCGCCGCTCCAGCGGATCGGTCGTCGAGCTCTGGAAACTGACCGGGCTCGTTTCCGTCATGCCGTAGGCGATGGTGATTTCCCGGAGATTCATTTTGGCGACAGCGCGCTTCATCACCTCGATCGGACAGGGCGAACCGGCCATGATTCCTGTGCGCAGCGAGGAAAGATCGAATTTTTCGAATTCCGGATGATCAAGCTGGGCGATGAACATGGTCGGCACGCCATGGAGCGCGGTGCAGCGCTCCTCGGCCACGGCTTGCAGCGTGGCGAGCGGATCGAAACCTTCGCCGGGAAACACCATGCAGGCGCCGTGGGTGACCGCCGCGAGATTGCCAAGCACCATGCCGAAGCAATGGTAGAGCGGCACCGGAATGCACAATTTGTCCTCCGGCGTAAGCCGCATCGCTTCGCCGATGAAAAAGCCGTTGTTGAGAATATTGTGGTGCGACAGCGTCGCACCCTTGGGAAAGCCGGTGGTGCCGGAAGTGAATTGGATGTTGATCGGCTCGTCGAATTGCAGCTGCGGTGAAAGCGCGGCGATACGCTCGGCTTCCTCAGACCCGCCGCGCGCCATGATCTCGGAGAAGCGGAAGGTTCCCGGATGCCAACTGTCGCCCAAAAGGACGACCGAGCGCAGCGACGGCAGCCGCGCCGATTGCAGCTTGCCGGGCTGCGCCTGGCCGAGCTCCGGCGCCAGTTCGCGGAGCATGCCGATATAATCCGAGGTCTTGAAGCGCTCGGCGAGGATCAGCGCCTTGCAGCCGACTTTGTTAAGCGCGTATTCGAGTTCGGCGATGCGATACGAGGGATTGATGTTCACCAGAATCAGCCCGGCTTTGGCGGTGGCGAACTGGGTCAGCACCCATTCGCTGTTATTCGGCGACCAGATACCGATGCGATCGCCGGGACTGAGACCGAGCGTCAGAAGCCCGGCGGCGAGCTTGTCGACGGCTCGGCGCAACTGCGCGTAAGTGAGGTGGAGATTTTGTTGGCGTACGATCAGCGCCGGGCGCGATGCCCATTTCCCGCTGGCCTCGTCGAAGAATTGCCCGACGGTTTTGCCGATCAGCGGCTGATCGCTGGCGCCGTGCACATAGCTGAGCTCAAGTCCGGCCATCGCCGTTCCTCCCGTCATTTTAGGCGCGATTATAGCGCGCAACCGGGGCGGCTGCGCCAGATGCGCGGCCGGCTCTGCCAAATGCGACGAAAACGCCAGCCCCTCGCGCCTTTGTGGGCCTGGCCCTGCTTGCTAAAGTGCGCGAAATAAGCGCAAACGCTCGACGAGGACGATCGCCAGGATGAATACGGAACTATCAGTTTCGCTCTGGCGCGGCGCGCAGAACGGCCGCTACGTGACGTATCGGGTCCCACAGCGCCAGAGTCAGACCGTGCTCGACGTCGTCACCTTCGTGCAGCGGCATATCGATCCGACCTTGTCCTATCGCTTCGCTTGCCGGGTCGGGGTCTGCGGCTCCTGTGCGATGACAGTCAATGGCAAGCCGCGCTGGACCTGCCGCACCCATGTCGACAAGGTCGCGGGAGGCGGCAAGCTTGAAATCGGTCCGCTTGCGAATTTGCCGGTGATCAAGGATCTCGCCACCGATGTGCAGCCGTTTTTCGAAAAATGGCAGCAGGCGAAAGGCGTCTTTGCACCGACCAAGACAAGACATGATGCGATCGCGCAGATCAAGCCGGATACGCCGGCTAGACAGGCGGCCGACGCGGCAATCGAATGCATCAATTGCGGCGCGTGCTACGCGGCCTGCGATACCGTGCGCTGGAACGCCGATTATCTGGGTCCGGCGGCGCTTACTCGCGCCTGGACGCTGGTCAACGACGAACGCGACGGCGGCAATATCGCCCGCCTGCAGGCCATCGCCGGCGCCGGCGGCTGTCACGCTTGCCATTCGCATCAATCCTGCCAGGAGCTGTGCCCGCAGGCGCTCAATCCGACCGCCGCTATTGCAGCGCTCAAGCGCCGAACCGCCGCGGCCTATCTCAAAGGCGAGATCAAGGTATGAACGTTCGGCTCTATCTATGGCAGCGCGCCACCGCCGCCATGATGGCGCCGCTGGTGGTGGTTCATATCGCCCTGATCTTCTATGCCACGCGGCACGGCGTGAGCGCGGCCGACATTCTTTCGCGCACCCGCGGCAACATCGCCTGGGCGGCATTCTATGGCTTGTTCGTGCTCGCGGTTTCGCTCCACGCCTCGATCGGCGTGCGCAATGTGTTGAGCGAGTGGACCCCGCTCGACGAGCGGCGCGTCGACGCTTGCGCGGTTTTCTTCGGGCTCGTGCTTGTGGTGCTCGGGCTGCGCGCAGTTGCCGCGGTGGTGCTGCCGTGATCGGGCGCGCGGTCAAACATCGCGACAGCGCGTTGTGGATCGCCGCGATGGTGCACCGGATCTCGGGTCTTGCCCTCGCGATCTTTCTGCCGTTGCACTTTCTGGCGCTCGGCTTGGCGATCGAGGGTGAAGCGCGATTGGAGCGCTTTCTGCGCTGGAGCGATCACCCACTTGTCAAAGCCGCCGAAATCGCACTCGTGTTTTTGTTCACCGTACACCTCCTCGGCGGATTGCGCATTCTGGTAATCGAGAATTTCAACTGGCATAACGGCCAGAAGCAGCTGGCCACCTTGGCGGCGGCATTGGCTGCGATCGTTGCTTTCGCTTTTCTGGTGCGCGTGTTCTGAAAGTCATGAAAGTCGAACACCTCAAGACCGACATTCTGATCCTCGGCGCCGGCGGTGCCGGGCTGTTTGCGGCGTTGCATGCGCTCAAAGCCAACCCCGATCTCGATGTGACGGTTGCGAGCAAGGGGCTCCTGGGCAAATGCGGCTGCACGCGCATGGTGCAAGGCGGCTACAACGTTGCGATCAATCCAGGCGACTCGATCGAACGGCACTTCATGGACACGATCGAGGGCGGCAAATGGCTGCCACATCAGAAGCTCGCCTGGACGCTGGTCTCGACCGCGGTCGAGCGCGTGCGCGAACTCGAGAACGAGATCGGCTGCTTCTTCGACCGCAATCCGGACGGCACGCTGCACGGCAAGGCCTTCGCCGGCCAAAGCTTCGATCGCACCGTGCACAAAGGCGATCTCACCGGCATCGAGATCATTAATCGTCTCATGGAGCAGGTCTGGGCGCAGCCGGTCCGCCATCTCGAAGAGCATCGCGCGGTGGCCTTGATCCCGGCAAAAGACGGAACGCTCGCCGGCGCGCTGATGATCGATATCCGAACGGGCGAACTCCGCTTCGTCCAGGCGCAGGCGGTGCTGCTGGCAACGGGCGGCGGGCCGACCATGTATCGCTATCACACGCCGTCTGGCGACAAGAGCATGGATGGGCTCGCCATGGCGCTCCGCCTCGGCTTGCCGCTGCGCGACATGGAGATGGTACAATTTCATCCGACCGGACTGCTCGCCGGCCCCGACACGCGCATGACCGGCACCGTGCTGGAAGAAGGCCTGCGCGGCGCCGGCGGCCACCTTCTCAACGGCGCCATGCATCGCTTCATGGCCGATTGCGACCCGAAGCTCGAACGCGCCACCCGCGACATCGTCAGCCGCGCCATCTATGCCGAGATGAAAGCGGGCCGCACCACGCCGAACGGCGGCGTTTACATCAAAATGTCGCATCTCGGCCCGGCCAAGGTGGCCAAAGAATTCAAAGGCATGGTCGACCGTTGTCGCGACTGCGGCTTCGATCTCGCCGGCGGGCTGGTCGAAGTGGTGCCGACGGCGCACTATTTTATGGGCGGGGTCATTTGTGACGTGGACACGGCGACGGAGTGCGCGGGCCTTTTCGTCGCCGGGGAGGATGCAAGCGGCATGCATGGCGCCAACCGGCTCGGCGGCAACGGCGTTGCCAATTCGACGGTGTTCGGCGGCATTGCCGGCGACGTGATGCCGCGCTGGATTGCCAAAAATCCCGGCCATCGCCCGCCTGATCCTGACTTGCTCGCTTTCGAAGCGTCGCGCGCCGAGTACCCGTTTTCGCGTCAGCCCGGCGATCTCAACATGCTGCGGGAAAAGCTGCTTGATGCGATGTGGGACGATGTCGGCGTGGTCCGCGATCGCGCCAGTATCGAGCGCGGCCTTGCCGCGACCGACTCGATCGAATCGGAGCTCCTGGCCACCGGCGTTGCCGATCGCGACCGCCGCTTCAATTTGACCTGGCACGATTGGCTTAATCTGCGCTCGTTGTGCGAGATCAGCAGAGTGATTGCGCTGGCCGCGGTGCGGCGTGAAAACTCGCGCGGCGCGCATTACCGTTCCGATTTCCCCGAACCGGGCGATCTGGCAACGTCGACCTTCACGGTGGCGCGCCAGAAAGCCGGGCGAATAGAAATGACCGACGCGCCGGTCCAATTCACGCATGTGAAGCCGGGCGAAACGCTCATACGCGATCCCATTGCTGCCGAATGAGGCAAAGCTGAAATGATTCCACTCGCTTCGATCCAACGCACTGCCGAGGAATTGATGGCGAAAGCGGCCATCGAAATCCCGGAGGATTATCTCGACGGGCTGCGCCGCTGCGCCGACACCGAAAAGGGCGATCTCTCAGCTTTCGTGATCAAAGCGATGCTGGAGAATTACGAAGCGGCCAAAGAAGATCGCCGCGCCATGTGCGGCGATACCGGCCTGCCGCGCTGGTATGTGAAGATCGGCAATGAGGCGCGCATTGAAGGCGGCCCGGTTGCACTCGAAGCGGCGCTGCGCCGCGCCACGGCGCGGGCGACCTCGTCGGTGCCGCTGCGTCCCAATCGCGTGCATCCGTTATGGCGCACCGATCACAACAATAATGTCGGCATCAACGCGCCAGAGATCGAATACGCGTTTCACCCCGATGCCGACTGGATCGAACTCACCACCGTGCACAAAGGCGGCTTGTTCGGCACCGATTACCGCATGCTGTTTCCCGGCGACGGGATCGAAGGCATTAAGCGCTTTTATCTCGACACGCTCATTGGCTTCGGCAAGCGCGGGCTTGCTTGTCAGCCGGCGATTGTCGGCATCGGCCTCGGCGGCTCCAAAGACACCAGCATGGTGCTGGGCAAACAGGCATCGTGCCTGCGCATCGTCGGTTCGCGCAATCCGGATCCGCGCATCGCCGCGCTGGAGGAGGAATTCAAAGAGCTCGGCAACAATATCGGCATGGGCGCGATGGGCTTTGTCGGCTCCTCGATGGTGATCGATTGCCACATCGAGGCCGGCTACTGCCATACCGGCGGCATGCCGATGTCGGTGCATATGTTCTGCCTGTCGTCGCGCCGTGCTTGCGCGCAGATTTCCGCACAAGGCAAGGCGACGTTCCGTACCGATCCGATGTGGTTCAGCGATTACATGCGCCGCGAAACGGTCGAATGGGGACGGCAAGCGGCGGAGGCGGCCGAATAGCAGCGCAAAAGACAATGACCGACCTCAAAACCGTTCATCTCAAGCTTCCGGCGAGCACCGCGGACCTTCGCGGATTGGAGATCGGTTCGGTCGCTTACCTGAGCGGGCGCCTCTTTACCGCGCGCGAAGGTGTCTACAAGCGCGCTATCGGCGACGGCTTCGGCATGCCGGCGGGAAAGGACGTGCTCGGCATCACCAATTTCCATTGCTCCCCGGCGGCGAGCATCAATCCTGACGGCAGCTACACGGTCGGCGCGGTGACGGCGACCGCGTCGTTCCGCTTCGCACAATGGCTCGACGGCTGGTTCCGGCTGTCTGGCTGCAAGATCATCATCGGCAAAGGCGGGATGACCTCCGAGGTCTACCGCGAATTCTTTGTGCCCAACGACGCGATCTATCTCACCACGGTCGGCTACGGCACCGGCGCGCTGCTCGGCCGGGGAATCAGGCGTGTTGCCGGCGTCTATTGGCTTGAAGAGCTTGGGCTCGCGCAGGCGGTGTGGGTCCTCGAAGTCGAAAATTTCGGTCCGTTTCTGGTCGAGAGCGATCTGGCCGGCAACAGCCTGTTCGAGCGCGAGAACGCCAAGATCGCGCCGGGCCTGGAGCAGCACTACGCCGGCACCCGGCCGGCGACGCTGCGCCGCTACGGCGAAACCGACGACAAGACCAAGGAAGTCATTTGAGCGCCCACAGTAGCGTGGTCGTGGGCCAAAGCGAAATGACTTTA
>JBPYFG010000474.1:0-2798 GCA_051986365.1 Xanthobacteraceae bacterium | reverse complement strand
AAGCTTGCCGATGTCGCAATCGACCGTGAGATAGAAATGCGGGATCGTCTGCACCGATGCGGTGAGCCGCGCAGCGATAGTGCGGCGCATACCGTCGTGCGGCACGATCTCGTAGCTGCCATCCTCGTAAAGCGCGCGGATCTGTTGATCGGTCATCGCTGGCGCGATCATCGG
Organism: Xanthobacteraceae bacterium; assembly: GCA_051986365.1. Classification (GTDB taxonomy): domain Bacteria; phylum Pseudomonadota; class Alphaproteobacteria; order Rhizobiales; family Xanthobacteraceae; genus BOG-931. The sequence continues at coordinate 2,624 of JBPYFG010000474.1, read as the reverse complement.
AGCGGGACCGCCGGCAGGAACGGCGCCCGGCGCACGCAAGCCGCGGCCTTCGCGTGCCGCTGCGATGTCGCGGGCGATCACCCGGCCATGCGGACCAGAACCCTGAATACGGCCGATCTCGATTCCCGCTTCCTTGGCTAATCTGCGCGCGAGCGGTGATGAGAAAATCCGCCCCGCGGCGGGAGCTGCGGCCGCAGCTAAACCGCGGCCATTGGTTCGGGGTCCCTCGTCTGCATCGCGCCGCGGCACCGAGGGAGCGGGCGGCGGCGCCGCCGGCGGAGCTTTGGCCTGCTGAGCAATCGAGGAAACAGCCGGTTGCGCCGGTTTCGGTGTTGCTTCCGCCGGGCTCGGCGCCTTGGCCGCCGGACCGGCTTTCGCCGCAGACGCGGCAGCGGCCTTCACATCCTCGCCTTCCTGCGCCAGCACGGCGATGAGTTGATTGACCGGGACGTCGTTGGTGCCTTCCGGCACAACGATCTTCGCCAGCGTACCGTCCTTGATGGCCTCGTATTCCATCGTTGCCTTGTCGGTCTCGATCTCGGCGATCACGTCGCCGGTCTTGACCGGGTCGCCCTCTTTCTTGAGCCACTTGGCAAGGTTGCCCTTTTCCATCGTGGGCGACAGCGCGGGCATGAGGATATTGACGGGCATGGCGCGCGAGCTTCACCGCAAAGGAGTTACCGGTAGCAAACTGACTTGGTCGCCTCGACCACTTCGGCGACCGAGGGCAGCGCGAGCTTTTCCAGATTTGCGGCATAAGGCATCGGCACGTCCTTGCCGCAAACGCGGGTCACCGGAGCATCGAGATAATCGAATGCCTGTTCCGTCACGCGCGCGGCGATCTCGGCGCCGACGCCGGACTGCTTCCAGCCTTCCTCGACGGTCACCAGGCGACCGGTTTTCTTGACCGACTCCACGATCGTGTCGGTGTCCATCGGTTTGAGCGTGCGCAAATCGATTAGCTCGGCTTCGATATTCTCTTTGGCCAGTTCCTCTGCCGCCTTGAGCGCATAGGTCATGCCCATCGACCAGGCGACGATTGTAACGTCCTTACCAGGGCGTACCACGCGCGCGCGACCGATCGGCAGCACGTAATCGTCGAGCTTCGGTACCGGCGACGAATGGCCGTAGAGAATTTCATTTTCGAGAAAGATCACCGGATTGGGGTCGCGGATCGCGGCTTTGAGCAGCCCCTTGGCGTCGGCGGCATTCGAGGGAGCGATCACCTTCAGACCGGGAATGTGCGAGTACCAAGCAGAATAGTCCTGGCTATGCTGCGCGGCGACGCGCGAGGCTGGCCCGTTGGGCCCGCGGAAGACGATCGAGACTCTGACCTGCCCGCCGGACATGTATTGGGTCTTCGCCGCCGAGTTGATGAGCTGATCCATCGCCTGCATGGCGAAGTTGAAGGTCATGAATTCGACGATCGGCTTCAAACCGGCGAGCGCCGCACCGATGCCGACGCCGGCAAAACCATGTTCGGTGATTGGTGTGTCGATGACGCGCCGCGCGCTGAATTCGTCCAACAGCCCCTGCGTGACTTTATAGGCGCCCTGATATTCGGCGACCTCCTCGCCTATGACAAAGACGTCGGGATCGCGCCGCATCTCTTCCGCCATGGCGTCGCGCAGCGCCTCGCGCATGGTCATGGAAACAAGTTCCGTGCCTTCGGGCACTTCCGGCTCCGGCATGATCTCGGCCGATGGCGGTTTGGCGCTACCGGTCTTTGCTGGTGCGGGTGCTTCTGCTTGCTTAGCCGCTTGCGGCTTTCGTGCGGGCGGCGCGGATTCGGCGGCCTTCTCCTGGCGCGACGGTTGCTCGGCCTTGGCCTGCTTGGTCGGCGCTTGTTTGCCGTCCTTGATTGTGGCGGCGTCCTCGCCTTCCGCGAGGATCATGGCGATCGGTGTATTGACGGCCACATCGGCGGTGCCTTCGGGCACGAGGATCTTGCCAAGCGTGCCCTCGTCCACCGCCTCGACTTCCATGGTGGCTTTGTCGGTTTCGATTTCCGCGATGACATCGCCCGATTTGACCGGATCGCCTTCCTTCTTAAGCCATTTGGCGAGATTGCCCTTCTCCATCGTTGGCGACAGCGCGGGCATCAACACTTCGGTCGGCATGGCGGCTCACATCAAGTCCCGGCAAATGGTATTTCAGTGATAGACGTCGGTATAAAGTTCGGCGGGATCGGGTTCGGGGTCGTGGGTGGCGAATTCGGACGCCTCGTTGACGATGGCGCGGACCGCGGCGTCGATCTTCTTCAGTTCATCCTCGCTCGCCCATTTTTTATCGAGCAGCCGCTTGCGCACCTGTTCGATCGGGTCGTGCTCGGTCCGCACTTTGTCCACTTCTTCCTTGGTACGGTACTTGGCCGGATCCGACATTGAGTGGCCGCGATAACGATAGGTCAGCATCTCCAGGATGATCGGGCCCTTTCCGGCGCGGCACCACGCGAGCGCCTCATTGGTGGCCGCTTTGACCGCGCGCACGTCCATGCCGTCGACCTGCGAGCCGGGGATATTGAAGGAAGCCCCGCGCTTGGAAAGATCGACCTGCGCCGAGGAGCGCGCGACCGAGGTTCCCATCGCATAACGATTGTTTTCGATGACGTAGATGACCGGCAG
>JBPYFG010000473.1:0-3436 GCA_051986365.1 Xanthobacteraceae bacterium | reverse complement strand
CTGTTTCGGCACCAAAAAAGCGCCCGGTGCGGCGCCTTTCTTGGGTTTTCCCTGTATTTTTCCCTGTTCGCAGGGAAGTGTTGGGAAGGCTTTCAGTCGGGCTTCACCCACCCGGATACGCAGCTCGCGCAATTGCTTCGGCGACACTTCCGCCGGCGCGCCCATCACCAGATCTTCAGCGCTTCGCGCGGGTTCTCCGCGCCGCAGAACAGCATGACGATGTGGTCGAGCCCCAACGCGACCACACGCCGTCTCCTACCGGGGTCGCGATAGTGCTAGTTTTTCGTCCTAAACGGGGAGGAAACTGTCATGGCCCAAGATCTTGGAGGGCGCCGCGGAGCTTTCGTCGGATTGGCTGAAGGACACGCACTCCAGGTGTTCGCCGTGATTGTTCTGACCACGGTACTCGCGACTATGGCCGCCCGCGCGGGAGGCGATTATCCGTCACGCCCGGTGCAGATGATCATTCCGTTTGCCGCCGGCGGACCAACCGACATCGTTGGGCGGGTTATGGGCGCGAAAATGGGAGAACTGCTCGGTCAGCAGTTCGTCGCCGAAAACAAGAACGGCGCTGGCGGCAATATCGGGGCTGAGGCGGTTGCGAAGGCGGCACCTGACGGCTACACGATTTTAATGGCGACGGTGTCCACCAACGCCATAAATCCCGGCCTCTATAAACACATGCCATACGATGCGGTGCGTGATTTCGCACCGCTGGGTCGCGTCGGTGTCACGCCGACATTGCTGCTTGTGCATCCGTCGCTACCAGTAACCGACGTGAAGAGCCTGATCGCTCTGATTAAAGCCAACCCGGGCAAATACAATTACGGCTCATCGGGACTTGGCTCGATTCTTCATTTGTGCGGCGAGGAGTTCAAATCGCTCGCGGGCGGCCTCGACATCACGCATGTGCCTTACAAGGGCTCGGCGCCAATGGATACCGACTTGATGGGCGGTCAGATCGCGATGGCGTTTGACGCCACGCCGACTGCAATGCCGCTGGCAAAATCCGGCAAGCTCCGCGCGCTCGGCGCCGGAATGGCGAAGCGCGTTGCGGCATTGCCGGATTTACCGACGTTGCAGGAGCAAGGTTTGCCGGGATTCGAATGCTACACCTGGAATGTGTTTCTCGCCCCTGCCGGCACGCCAAAGCCGATCGTCGACAAGCTCAACGCGGCCATCAACAAATCGCTGGCCGATCCCGCGGTGTCCTCGGCGCTGGAAAAGGCAGGCATCGACCCGACACCGGGCAGCACGCCCGAGACCACGGGCGAATTCGTCAAAGCCGAGCTTGCGAAGTGGGCGCCCATTATCAAGGCATCGGGCGCCCAAATCGATTGAACAGCCTCTCCCAAAGAGGTCACCCCAGCTGACTTGCCGCGAGTTTTGCGCCTGATTCGCGCAAAACTCACTGTGCCTTCGGTCACAGCACATGGCGCCGGTCGCCTCTATTATCGAGCCGTAGGAGAGACGGAGATGTGCCATGACCATCCTCCCGCTCCACCTTTCGCGTTTCTCGGATTTTTTGACGGTTTGCGTTGTCCGCTGGAAACACCATTTTGCCGATGCCAGGCTGGAAAATCTGAGCGATGAGAGCCTAAAAGACGTCGGCATCGAACCGTGCCGGCGTGAATTCGATTTAGTGAAGCCGTTTTGGATGCCGTGATCCAGCCTCGCTTTATGCGTTATTATGCATAGCGAATGATCGCGTCTCGGCTCACATCGAGCCGCACCTTGGTTTTGTGCGCATTGATCGCCGCGGCCTGCGCCGCCGGCCGCGAACCCATTCACGCTCAATTGCGCGGCCACGGTGGAGCGGTACGGGCGCTGGCAATTTCTGCCGACGGCCTGCATGTGATCTCCGGCAGCTTTGATACCTCGGCGATTCGTTGGTCGTTGTCGCGCAACGTTGCCGAGCAAGTGATGCGCTTCCATGACGGGCCGGTGAATGCGGTCGCCTGGCTCAAGGACGGCCGCATCGTGACGGCGGGCGGCGATGCACATATCGCGATCTGGACGGCAGGCAAGCAGGCGCCCGATCGGGTGCTCGATGGCCACACCGGACCGATCGCCGCGCTCGCGGTTTCCCCCGACGGCAAGACCCTGGCATCCGCCTCGTGGGATCGCACGGTTCGATTGTGGCCGCTCGCCGGCGGCCCATCGCGGGTGCTCGAGGGCAATGGCCAGAATGTCAACGGCGTAGCGTTTTCGCCGAACGGCGCTGCCGTCATCAGCGCGGGTTACGATGGGACGATCCGCATCTGGCAAACGGCCGGCGACGGTGTATCCGTGCACAACCTTCCCAGCCCATTGAATAGTGTTGTTACCGCTCCGAACGGCGAGATCATCGCCGCCGGAGCGAGCGGTAAAGTTTTTTTCTTGTCCGCAGCGGGTCAGCTCTTGGCTACGGTTGAAGCGGGCGCCACACCGATCATTCAGCTGGCTATTTCCAAAGATTCCAGACTTGTTGCCGCTGCCACCACGCGCGGCTCGGTGGCGGTGATCGATAGGAGCGCGCGCCGGCTCATGCATACGCTGGTCGGTCCGGGCCTGCCGGTTTGGTCGATCGCGTTCCTGCCCGACAATGCAACGCTGTTGAGCGGCGGCACCGACGCGTTCATTCGACGCTGGAATGCCGTCACCGGCGAGCCGATCGATTCGGCGCTCATTGGCGCGCCTGAGGATCCGCTCAAACAATATGCCGGCGATCACGGCGCCGAAGTCTTCCGGGCCTGCGTCGCCTGTCACACGCTTAAGCCTGACGAGGGTCAGAAGGCGGGTCCGACGCTTTGGCACATTTTCGGCCGTCGTATCGCGACGCTGCCGGGATATAATTTCTCGCCCGCTTTGAAGAAACTCGATATCGTCTGGTCGAAGGCGACCGTCGCCAAACTGTTCGAGATCGGGCCGGCGCATTACACGCCCGGCACCAAGATGCCGGAACAGACCATCGGCGCACAAGACGATCGCAACGCGCTTGTTGATTTTCTCGCGCGCGCGACCACGAACTAGAGCAAAGATCTGATCCTTCTCGCGCCGCGCTCTTTTTCATCCCGCCCCGCGATAGCGGCGAGGGGGAACCGCACGAAGTGCGTTGGGAGGAGCGCGCGCAGCGACGCAGGGCAAATCGTCCAAACGTTACTCAACCTCGTGTCATACGCTTCAAGCCGAAGGCGCGTAATGACCATGGTGACAGCGACCCCACCTATGGAAATGGATGGGCTATCTTGAAGACACTCAATCAAATCACTGGGGCCGAATTCATTCATCGTGGTGACGAGTCGACCTTCACCGCTCAATCAGGCTAATTTTTTCAACTGCACAGTTAGTGCGGAACAGCCGGTACCAGCAGCTGGCGGAGGGGATTGAGCGGACCGATCGGCGTGAGCTGGAACGTCATCAGATGGGCTTTGCCGAGTGGCAGCTCCTCCAGCAC
>JBPYFG010000472.1:0-3674 GCA_051986365.1 Xanthobacteraceae bacterium | reverse complement strand
TGCAAAATCATCATCTCGAGCGTCACCGGAATGGTTGTCTCGAGGCCATGCATGACCATACCGAGCGAATCGCCGACCAGGATGACATCGCAATAAGTGTCGACGATCCGAGCCGTGTGAGCATGATAGGACGTCAACGACACGATGGGCTCACCGCCCTTGCGCGCGCGGATATCGGGTGCGGTCAAACGTCGAATTGTGTTTTGCACCGACATGATCAGTACCCCAGCGCCGGCGTTCCGAATGCCGGGACGCCAATTGCGACAGGATGGAAGACGAATCCGAGCGCCAAGTAGATGATGGTGCCGACGACGATAGCGATGATGTCGTTCTTGGCGCCGCCGACTGGAATTGGCGGCGCCCCGGCATCTTTACGGCGTTTGAGCGTGATCCGGTCATACACGGCCCAGGCCAGCACCGATCCGAACAGAATGATGCCGCCGAGATCGCCGTTGGCGCACAAATGCGCAAACGCCCAGGTCTTCACCCCGACGAGCATGGGGTGTTTGAGGACGCGTTTGATATTGCCGGGAATGTAGGCCGCCGCGATGCAGATGCTGGCGGGCCACATCAACGCGACGACGATGTGGCGGGTCCAAGCCGGCGGATACCACACCATGATCGTACCGCCTGCGCGGTAAGCGGCAAATCCATATCCGATGAGGACGATGCCGACGATCGAGACCAGCGAAAACAATCCGCGATATGGCCATTCACCGATCCGCGCCACGACGGCGGCCCGGCGATCGCGCATGGTCACAAAGACATGCGCGCCGAGAAAAACGACCAGGCCGAGAATTTCGAGCGCAAGACCCATACTACAGCACCGCGTTGAGTTCCCGTCGCCTGCCGCCGTTGCAGGCTTTACGTCAGGACGCGGATCATGGCCGTGGGCTAGCGATTGTCAATGACAGTACCAGGCGCTCACGAGGTGTATTCTTTGCCGCGCGCGAGGTGGGCCGCGGTGCCGACAATAGCCTCACGCTCGGCAAACGAGGCCATGTCGCTGCGCATCGCGGCAGCGCTGCCGTCGCGCGCGATCGCGGTGAGCACACGCTGCATCGCCTTGATCGCGGCGCGCTGCGTATCGCTTGGTATGATCACAAGCTGATAGCCGAGCGCCTGCAAGCGCGACACCGGCAATAACGGCGTCTTGCCGCCCTCGAACATGTTGATCAGCTTCCATCCTGGAAGGCGTTTGGCGATCTCGGCGATCTCGGCTTCAGAGGTCGGCGCTTCGACAAAGCTCACATCGGCGCCCGCCTCGAGATAGGCCGCCGCGCGGTCAAGCGCAGCAGAAAAACCTTCGACCGCGATGGCATCGGTGCGCGCGATCACAACAAAATCGGCATCGTGCAGCGCGTCGCGAACGGCTTTGAGCTTTTGCACCATCTCTTTTGTCGGCACGATGCTCTTGTCATCGTAATGGCCGCACTTCTTCGGAAAGGTCTGGTCCTCCAGATGAAACGCGGCAATCCCGGCGCGCTCGAAGGCGCGCGCCGCCGCCTGCGCGTTGAGTGCATTGCCATATCCGGTATCGGCATCGGCAATGATCGGCACGCCGACGACATCGGCCATAGAGGCGAAACGATCGGCGATCGCGCTCACGGACAAGAGCCCGAGATCGGGAACGCCGGCGGAACGCGCAATGGCGCCGCCGCTCGCATAGATCGCCGGAAAACCGGCTTGCTCCACCAGCCGCGCTGACAGTCCATCATAGGCGCCCGGCGCCACCGTGATGCGGCCGGAATTTAGAAGCGCCCGCAATTTCGTTGTGGCCCGCACGACATCCTCTCGGCTTCGCCTAGCATCATAGGCATGATACGTCTTGGGCGAAGCGCAGCAAACGCGAAGGAATAAGAATGAAGCGGACCGTTATCGCCGCGGCGATCCTTGCTCTCGGCACGGTTTTCGCCGCCGCTCAAGTGTGGCCAACCAAGCTTGTTAAGATCATCGTGCCCTTCGCCGCCGGCGCCACGCCGGACGTTGTCGCGCGGTTGATCGCCGATGATTTGCAGACGCGCCTTAATCAAGCTTTCATTGTCGAAAATCGGCCCGGCGCCAGCGGCAATACCGGGACAGACGCTGTCGCCAAAGCCGAGCCGGATGGCGGCACAATCGGCGTGAGCATTGGCGGGCCGCTCGCGATCAACACGTTATTGTTCCCCAACCTGCCTTACGATCCGCGCAAGGACCTGACTCTTATCACTCTCCTCGTCACCCAACCGAGCGTGCTCGCGGTCAATGCCTCGCTTGGCGTTAACGACACGCGCGCCCTGATCGATGTCATCAAGCGCAATCCGGGCAAGTACGCTTTCGGGTCGATTGGCGTCGGCTCGCTGTCGCATCTCGCCATGGAAGCGATTGCGCTCAAAAGCGGCACCCAGCTTGTGCACGTGCCCTATCCGTCGTCGCCACAAGCGGTGACCGCGCTCTTGCGCAACGATGTGCAGATGGTCTGCTTGCCGGCGATTTCGATCATGCCGCAGCTCCACTCAGGCGGCATCAAAGTGCTCGCGGTGTCGACCGCCGAACGCTCGCCACTCTTGCCCGAAATCCCGACGCTCAAGGAAGCCGGCATCGATGTTGAGGCCGATGCGTGGAGCGGCTTGATCGCGCCGGCCGGAATTCCCAAAGCGATGACGCCGCGGATCGGTCAATTCGTGGCCCAGGCCGTCACCGCGCCCGTTGTCCGTGACAAGCTCGCCGCGCAATTCATGACGCCGATACCCGGCACGCCGGCGCAATTCCGCGCGCGTATCGATGGTGATATCGCGCGCTGGTCGCCGGTGATCGCGGCGGCGAAAATCAAGATTGAGTAAGCGAGCGGCAAATTGCTAATGGGGCGAGTCTCTCCCTACTCGCTCTCGTTACTCGTTACTCGCCATTCGCCGTCCACTCACGGCCCAAACTTGAAATTGATGCCGGCTTTGACTTCCTGGACATTGAGCGAAGCGTTCGTGTTGTAACCCGGGGTCGTCGGCGTCGACAGATTCAGGGTTTCCTTGCCGAAGGCGAGATAGTCATATTCGATCTTGGCGGTCCAATTCGGCGCAAACGCATATTCAAGGCCGGCGCCGGCGGTCCAGCCGGTCCGCGTCAAGCTCGTGCTCGCGGTGTTGTTGAAGGCGTCGTTCAAGCTGTCCTTGTCATGCGCAAAGGCGGCGCCGCCCTTGGCATAGAGCAAAAGCCGATCGAAAGCGGCGCCGATCCGTCCGGTCGCCGTCGAGGTCCATTGCGTGTTGGTGTTGATGACATTGCCGGCCGAATCGTGACCGCTGGCTTTGAGCCCAGTCCAATCGAAATCGCCTTCGATGCCGAGCACCAGCGCGTTGATCTGCCAGTTGGCGCCGATCTGGCCGCCGCCGATGAAGCCAGTCTTGTCGAAGGTATTATTTGCGCCGGTGAACGGATCGCTCCAGGAGAAGTGGGCAAAGCCCGCGCCGAGATTGCCGCCGACATAAATTCCCGTCCAATCATAGACCGGCGGTGCGTAGGCGACGGGCGCCACCGGCGCGGGCGCGCGAGGACGCGGCAAATCGGCGGCTTGAGCGGAACAAATGCAAGCACAAGCGGAAACAATTGTGCCGGCGGCGAGTGCAATGCCGCCGACGAACGCACGCGAATTCATGCAGACCTCCAGCCTCTTTCCCGACACTCACGTCCCTCGCCGC
>JBPYFG010000471.1:0-4161 GCA_051986365.1 Xanthobacteraceae bacterium | reverse complement strand
CGGCGGTAATGGGCACGCGCAGCCGGGGCGCCCACACCGAGAGCGGCACCAGCGCGTCCACGCCGGCACCGATGGTCATCACGTCGATAGTGGCATCACGGCGCGCGTGAAGACGTCCACCGCCATGGTCACGCCGGCGCAAGCGGCGGCGCGTTAAGGATTCCCCAAATACAATCACAGGACAGGCCTGCCGGGAGAAATCTCTGCGACATAACCACTGCCGAACTGAAATTTATTGAATACGTCGCTCCGACCTGGATGGGCATCAGGCGCGTGGCGCGGCGACAGGCTGCGCGTTTTGCAGCGAACCGGCCGCATTGATCGGGACTACGCGCCGCGGATGCGTCCCGGCAGGCCTGTCCTGTGATTGTATTTGGGGAATCCTTAACGCGCCGCCGCTTGCGCCGGCGTGAACACGGCCGTGAAAGCCTTCACCTGGGGCTTGGCGCTACTATCAGCATGATGACCGTCGACGCCGGCGCGGATGTGTTCACGTCGATTCTTGCGCGCGTGTACCCCCTGCCGTTCCGGCCTGGCATCATGGGCGACCCGTTGCTTTCGTTTTTCTGACGAGCGCGCGATTTTGTGCTTGCGGGAGGCCTTGGTCTTGGCCGCAGGAGGCGGCGTTAGCTGCGCTTGGACGGGCCATTGCGCATCGGCGACGTTTTCGTTCGGCAGCGTATCGGGCTCGAACGCCGTCGCATCTGGGACCGGCAGCGCGGTACCTTCCGCGGTACCGTTGGCAATAGCCTGCGGCCAGCGCGGCGCGCCGTGGTTGACGTCATCGCTGATAATCGGCTCGGCTGCGAATGCCGAAGCGCCTATCCGCGCCTTGGGTTTGTTCGCCATGGCGATCACGTAAGAGGCGGCCGGCACCACTTGCACGATGTGGAAGCCTTTGTCCTTGAGCTCTTTGAGAAGTCCCGGCAGAGCGGCCACTGTCTTTGGATGGATGTCGTGAAGGAGCAGAATGCCTTTGCCGATCGCTTCGAGCCGCCGCATCGCCGTGGCAACGATCTGATTGGCGCCGATGCGGTGATGCCAATCGTCGGCGACGGTGTCGGAGGAAAAAACGATCAAGCCGCGCGCCGCGAGCTCGCTCTCGACGACATCGGACCGCGCCAGACCGGGAATGCGGAAGAACGGCGCCAGGTATTTCGGATCGCCCAAGGCCGCACTCACGTCGGAAATGCCCCAATCGATCTCTTGGCGCATTTTCTCGACCGGTAATTGGCCGAACCGGGTCGGGTGATCCTCGCTATGGGTGCCGATAGTGTGACCTTCCTCGTAGATGCGGCGCACCGTCGCTGGGAAAGCCCGGGCCATTTCGCCGACGAGGAAGTATGTGGCCTTCACGCATTGCGCAGCCAGGATGTCGAGAATTTGGGTCGAATAGGGCGGCAGTGGACCGTCATCGAAAGTCAGCACGACTTCCTTGTCGTTGAGTGGGAGTGAGTCGGGATATTGCATGCGGCCGATCCGCGGATGTGCCGCGGGGTCGAGCGCCAGCACTCGGCTCGTGCCAAGGGCGTCCGGATGCCCGGGACAATTGGCGTCAGCTTGGGCGGGAGCTTCTGGCGCAGGCTGCGGGGCCGCGGTTTGCGCATTCTCGTCCGGCGCGGATTGCGAAGCAGCGACTTGGGCCGGCGGTTCCTGCGCCAAAGCCAATTTGGCGCACAGCGGTGCAGTGCTCGCCGCCGCCAGCGCCGTCGCCAACAATGCTGCCCCGGCTTTGCTCATTCCCAGCACCGACACCTGACCCCGGCAACAGCGCCGAAATGGTCGACCAATACAAATCTCCAAAGCCGCACGAATCCAGTCAAATCTTACGATCCGCCCACATTAACGGCGTGTGAACGGCCGAGCCTGCGCCCGGCCTGAACCGTTAATAAAAATGAGCTGGGAAGGCTAAGAAACCATTGATTTATGGGCGTTTCCTCATTTGGGGACCCCAGCTGGGTAAACCATGGGAAGGGGCAGGGGGGGCCTAGCACCCAGGGGCCTAGCCCAGAGCAAGCCCAGAGACCTTGAGGCATCATTTGGCGCTTGCCGCGCACACGCGAAGCACCTAGCGATAACCCGTCGAGCACAGCGTGATCGGCAGCCCGAGTTGCTCACGCTGTCCGGGACCACGCCAACCGGGTACTCCGAGGTGTGGATGTTGCAGCCAAGACGGCATCGCGACCGATGCGTCTGGTATGGGGCTTTAGCTCAGCCCTCTGGAACGCATCGACGGGTAAGTCTCTCGGTCATCTGCAGAGCCGAGGCCGAAATGCGCCAAGCGTCATTGGCGCTGCGGTCTTCATTGGATCTGCAACATGTCCAAATTCCATTCTGATCTTTCCAGCACCGCGGACGCCGTCGACGGCAGTCAAACCGGCGAACAGTTCCGCGCCGAGAACCATATTTCCAAGTCGACTTGGAATAGGCTCCGCGCTCGGGGCGATCATCCAACCCTAACGTGGATCACTTCCCGCAAGTACATCATCCGCCGGCAGCACGCCCGCGAATGGCTGGATGCTCGCACATCAAACTCACCTCCAGGGGATAACAAAGAGGCGGCGTCATAAGCGCCGACAATATTGCGCGAGCGGTGTTTCACGTATCAGTCGTCAGGCTTAAATGCTCAGCCTGCGGCGCAGAGGCCAATGCTTCGTGTAGTTGCGGAAAGCCGTATGTGCCAGCCGGCCAGCGTGCTGCCGAAGCCGTAGCGGCGCATCCTGAAAAGTCCAATCGAGCGATTGCGGAAGAGATCGGCCCCAGCGAGGCGACGGTACGTAGGGCAAGAGACACAGGTGCGTCAGTGACGCAGGTGGACGAGAAGCGTATCGGCCGTGACGGCAAAACTTACAGCCTAGAGCATGGGCGCAAGCAAGTGGCTCGGCTGCAAAAGCACTACGGCGACCCCGCAAGCCATTCGCCGCTGTCCGCTTTACCCCCAATAGCCGACATCACTGAAAGTCATTGGCATGTCCGCTTTGTGCCAGAAGCTGACATGCATCACGCCCCGATTCGATGGCCGCTTCCTGAGTCCACCCGGCGCAATGGTCAGCATGGAACCCCATGTCTCGACACGCTCCGATCGATTTGTTTAAGTGGGCCGCTGCCGAGTTTTCTAAGCACGGGCTAAGTTATGAGTTTTGAACCCGAGGCCGTCCGCGCTTTCGAGCATGCCGGTTGGCAACGGGCCGCTTCGAGCTACGGAATCAGTTTTGCCCTTGCGACAGCGCCCTACATTGCACTGTTGCTGGAAGCCGCTGAAATTTCGCCCGGTCAACATGTGCTCGACGTGGCGTGCGGACCAGGCCATCTTGCCGCTGCCGCGTCGGCACGCGGCGCCATTGCGCACGGCCTAGACTTTTCGGCCGAGATGGTTGGTATTGTCCGTAGCGCCCATCCTGAAGTCGCTGTGACCGAAGGGGATGCCGAGGATCTGCCGTATCCCGACAGCACATTTCATGCAGTCGTATCGAGCTTCGGAGTCCATCACGTTCCTCGGCCCGAATTAGCGCTTGCAGAGTGCAAGCGCGTGCTCAAACCGGACGCGCGCATAGCCTTTACGGTGTGGGCTACACCTGAGGAAAACACCGCCTGGTCACTGGTGTTCGACGCGATCTCTCGGCATGGCAGCAGTTCAGCCTTAAAGGCTCCGCTGCCGGGAGCGTTGAACCGAATTGATCAATGCGTACGGGTGCTCGAAGCGGCGGCTTTTGCTGACAGTTCAGCAGAGATCGTTCGCTCTGAGTGGTTGCTTCGGGATGGGCGCGCGTTGCTCGCGGCGCTCTCGGCCGGCACAGTGCGAATGGCAGCGCTCATCGCGGCGCAAGAACCATCAGCGATTGCCGCCATTGCGAATGACATCGATAGTCAGGCCGAACGTTTCCGCCGCGACGAAAATCTCGCAATTCCCATTGCAGCGGTACTGGCGCGGGCTCGCAAGACCGCAGACTGACGAGAAAGGGGAGGCTCAGACATTTTGGCCGTCCGCTATGGGTCAAAAGCGGACATCGGAGCAGCTCCACTCAATGTCCGCTTTACCCCCGAAAGCAGACATTCGCCGGGGCGATTAGCATGTCCGCTTTGTGCCAGAAGCGGAAGTCGGCAACTTAAAGGGATAGAATGCTTGACGCGCGCATCTTGTGCCGACGATCGTCGCTCATG
>JBPYFG010000470.1:0-13839 GCA_051986365.1 Xanthobacteraceae bacterium | reverse complement strand
TGCGCATGCCCGAAGGCTGGTTCGTCGATGCCGCGACCGGGGCCGCCGTCACCGATCCCGCCAAATCCGCCGCCGGCGTGCTGCAGCCAATGGGCGAATATAAAGGCAGCGGGCTTGCTTTGATGATCGGGTTGATTGCCGGCGTACTCAACGGCGCTGCGTTCGGCCGCGACGTGATCGATTTCAACGCCGATAACGAAAGCGCGACCAATACCGGCCATGCCATCGTCGCCGTTGACATCGCACGCTTCGTGCCGCTGAAGACTTTCACCGCCGAAGTCGACCGGCATCTGCGCGATTTGCGCGGCTCGCGGCTTCTCCCCGGATTCGATGCGATCCGACTGCCGGGCGAACGCCGCGCCGCTTGCCGCGATGAGCGTAGCCGCGACGGCGTTCCGGTTCCGTCGCCGCTGCTCGCCCAACTCGACAAACTGGCCGTGGAGTTGCAGATAAAGCCGCTGCGCGCGCGGTGAGCGACGCGTCCGAGGGCAAGCTTGACCCCCACCTTGATCCTCCCCCTTTCAGGGGGAGGAAAGACGCAAGCGGCTCGCGCTTCTCTCCCCCTGCAAGGGGGAGAGATAGAGTGGGGGTCGCGGCGGCATTGACCCCCCTCCCGACCCTCCCCCACAAGGAGGGAGGGAACATGCCGTTCCTCGCACATTGATTGACCACTTGCCCGATGCTTCGTCCCGGCACATTTGCGCTCACTTTGCTGCTATCGTTTCTGACCGCGCTCGGGCCGCTGTCGATGGACATGTATTTGCCGTCGCTGCCGGATATCGGCCGTACGCTCGCCGCGCCGGTGCTGCAAGTGCAGCTGACGATTTCCAGTTATTTGTTCGGCTTCGCCGTCGGCCAGATCTTTTACGGACCCGTGTCGGACCGGCTCGGCCGCCGGCCCGTCCTACTCGCGGCATTGGTTGTTTACGCCCTCGCCACCGCCGGCTGCGCCGCGGCGCAATCGATCGACGCGCTCATCGGCTTGCGTTTTCTGCAGGCGCTCGGCGGCGCCGGCGCCATCGTGCTGGCGCGCGCGGTGGTGCGCGACCTCTATTCCGGCGTTCGCGCCGGGCGCGAATTGTCGCTAATGGGCGCAATCACCGGCGTCGCGCCGATCGTCGCCCCGGTGATCGGCGGCGGTTTGCAGATGTTCTTCGGCTGGCGCGCCAGCTTCGTGCTCCTAGTGATCGTTGCATTCGTAGTCGGCGCGACGGCAGCTCGGCTTCTGCCGGAGACTTTACGCGAGCGGCCGAAGACGCCGTTTTCGTTGCGCGCGATGAGCGTGCTGTACCGGTCGGTTGTGGTGCATCGCGGCTTTCTCGCCAATCTCGCGATCCTCACTGCGGCCTTTGTCGGCTTGTTCGCCTGGATTTCGGGTGCGCCCATCGTGATGCAAAGCGCAATCTATGGCCTGTCGCCGTTTGCCTTCGGCGTGACCTTTGCCGTCGGAGCCGCGGGTTATGTCTTGGGTACGCTTCTTGCTGCGCGCATCGTGATCCGGTTCGGGCTCGGCCGGCTGATCGGCCTCGGCACCGCAGCCATGGCCTGCGGCGGCTTATTCATGGCGCTTGTCGTCGCGCTCGCGTTGCCGCACGTGCTGTGGTTTGTCGGCGCCATGACGCTTTATCTGTTTGGCATCGGTTTCGCGCTGCCGTCGACCATGGCCGGCGCGCTGACCCCGTTTCCGGACCGCGCCGGCACCGCCTCCTCGGTGATGGGCTTCGTGCAGCAGGGCGGCAGTGCCATTATCGCGGCCGCGGTCGGCGCCTATCTCGGCCATTCGGCCTGGCCGGTCGCCTCGGTGGTTGCGGTGATGGGTTGCCTGGCGTTTGTGATCTGGCTGTTGACGCGCCGCGTGCGCGCCGCGGCGCTGACCTGAAAGGATGACACATGAACAAATCTGAGAAACTGCCAAGCCGCAGGCTAGGCTCCTCCGGCATCGCGGTGTCGGCGATCGGGTTGGGCTGCATGTCGCTGTCCGGCGTGTACGGCGCGAGCAGCGACGAGGACGGCATTGCGCTTATTCGCGACGCACTCGATCGCGGCATCGCATTTCTCGACACCTCCGACGCTTACGGCGCTGGGCACAACGAGACGCTGGTCGGCAAAGCCATCAAGGGCCGGCGCAGCGAACTGGTGCTGGCGACCAAGTTCGGCAATCTCGGCGGCCGCGGCGGCAAATTCGCCGACGGCCGTCCGGAATTTGTTCTTTCCTCCTGCGAGGCGAGTCTGCAGCGGCTCGGCGTCGACGTGATCGACCTCTATTACCAACACCGCGTCGATCCGGCGGTGCCGATCGAAGACACCGTCGGCGCCATGGCGCGGCTGGTGCAACAGGGCAAGGTGCGGGCGCTCGCTTTAAGCGAAGCGAGCCCAAAGACCATCCGCCGAGCGCATGCGGTCCATCCAATCGCGGCGGTGCAGAACGAGTTCTCGCTGTTGTACCGCAGCGAAGCCGAAGAGACGCTGCGCACCACGCGCGAGCTTGGCATCGGCTTTGTCGCCTATTCGCCGCTCGGCCGCGGCTTGTTAACGGGCGTCGTCGAAGATCCGAACAAAATGGCGGAAACCGATGCGCGGCGCCGGCATCCGCGCTTTGCCGCCGAGAATATCGCCGCCAATCTGGCGCTGGTCGATCGCGTCAAGGCGGTCGCAGCCAAGAAAAACTGCACGCCGGGCCAGCTGGTCTTGGCGTGGCTCTTGGCGCAAGGCGACGACGTCGTGCCGATCCCTGGCACCAAGCGCGCAGCGCGGCTTCACGAGAATATCGGCGCGCTGTCAGTTCGCTTGAGCGCGGCCGATCTCGCCGCAATCGAACGGGCGGTTCCGGTCGGCGCGGTCGCCGGTTTGCGCTATCCCGAAGCGCAGATGGGAAGCCTCTATGTGTAAGGGCGGCTGCCGCGAAGGAACGCTGAGCCCGAGTAGAGTTCCTCGATCTCCTTCGCCTTAGCCATCAGATCAATCGCCACTTCCTCGAGACCGCGCGCCGCGGCCATGTCCGGGGCGGCGCGCGCAAGGAGGATGCAGGTGTGCTCCGTGCTCCGCAGGTAATTTGTGATTTCCGCAATCATGACCGCTCATTAGCTCAATGCGGCGAGCGCCGGCGGTGATCGAAACCGCCGACGATTATTTCTTGCGGGCGCGATGATATATTCGAGGATCGCAGGGTAGGCCCTGCTCCGTTGCGCCAATTCCTTGTTTGCAGGAGCCAGCGGGCAATCACGAGCGGGTCCGCGTGCGCAAACCAAACGGCATGCAGCTTAAGGACGTTCCGATGGCGGGCGGCGGCATAACCCGAACCGCCTATGCTTTCGCGTCTCGGGCCCATGTTTCAGTTGGGCCGCTGCTCAAGCGCGCGAATTTGAGCACACAGCAGATTAAAAATCCTCGGCTTCGGATTCCCGTCAAGGATCAGATCAAATTCCTCAATCTGGTGGCTGACAAACTCCAGGATGAATTCCTCGGCATTCGCCTTGCGCAAACGATCGACCTTCGCGAGTTGGGACTGCTGTACTATGTGATGGCGTCATCAGAGACGCTGGGCGATGCGCTGCGCCGGGGCGCGCGCTACAGCATGATCCAAAATGAGGGGGTGGAAATCAAATATCGCGCCGGCAAATTGGTGACCATCACATTTAATTACATTGGCGTCGCCCGCCAGCCTGATCGGCACCAGATCGAAATCTTTATCACGATTTTGCTGCGCGTCTGCCAGGAGCTCAGCGGGCTGGCACTGGCGCCATTGCGCGTGAAACTTATGCATCATCGATCGCGCTTGCCTCCCGAGGTCAAGCGCCTGTTCGGCGAGCATGTTGCATTTGCTTGTGATGCCGACGAGGTGGTGTATCCGGGTTCCGTCGCAGGTGCGCTCTCCACCAATGCGGATCCCTACCTGAACGCGCTGCTGGTGAGATATTGCGAGGACGCTGCTGCCAAACGGCGCCGGAATTCAACGACGTGGCAATTGAAAGTTGAAAACGCGATCGTGCCGTTGTTGCCGCACGGACAGGCGCGCATCGGCAAAATCGCCGCAGAGCTTGGGGTAAGCCGGAGAACGCTGGCGCGCCGCCTCGCCGTCGAAGGCCTGACGTTTCGAAAGGTTTTGGACAATCTGCGTTTTGATCTCGCCCGGCGTTATCTGCGGGAGCAGGAATTGCCGATGTCGGAGATTACCTGGCTTCTCGGTTACTGCGAAACCAGCGCCCTCAATCACGCGTTCAAACGCTGGACCGGGCACACGCCGACGCGCGGGCCTTAAGCCTTGCGCAAGTCGCCGCGCCACGGCCTTGATTAGCTGCCAGCCTCGTCGCGACGTTTTGGCCGCACGGTCAGCCAAGCGTGCGTGGTGATCCACTCGACGGCGGCTTCCCTGGAACTAAACGTGCCAAAATAGTGGACCGAGCCGTTCGGCCAGACGATCTGCACGCGCCAGATCCTGCCCACCTGCATCGGCAGTAAGACCGTGGTCGGACGTTTGGGTGATTTATCCTCTGACGGCACTGGCAAAACAAACAAGACCGCTGAAATTAAGAACGGCGCGGCTCGTGTCGTGCCGCGCCGTCCAACCCCCGCATCCGGGCCCCCGTTGCCCGAACCATCCCGCACCTACACAGGGCTGGGTAGCAACTCTGCCTGGCGCGATCTTGCTTTTTGGGGACAAAAACCTGTTTCTACAGGTCACCGATCGATTCGAACTTGTTCGAACTTGGCCGTTCGAACTTGGCCCAGTTCAATGGCGGCGCGCCGGAAACTCACCGGGCCTTTGGCGGTTGTTTGTAGAACCAGCCAAGGGAGATTCGTCATGAAAGGCCGCATTCTCATCGCCGCGACGGCCGCTCTGGCGGCAGCCGGTCCGATATTCGTCGTAACGGCGCGCGCTGCCGATCCAGCCGCCGATACGCAGCCCGGTTTTGTGCCGGATACCGGTCAAATCAATCCCGGCCATGCCGCGCAACCCTGGAGCAACGCGCCGCCGCTCGCGCAGAACCAGCAACCGGCGCAGGAGGACGCGCGCGCCGCACTGATGACGCCCGACAATGGCGCTCCATCCGCAGGCCAAAGCACCGGCCAAGGAGCTGGAACCGCTCAAGCAACGCCGCCCGCGCCGAACGGCGGCGGCCAGCCAAGCAGCGGGAATGCTTCCAGCGCGGCCCCGAGCGCCGGACCGTCCGGGCCGATCGGCGCTACGATCCAGACCATGCCGGCCAAGTTCTCCCACCGCAACGACGTGCTTGATCACATGCCGGTCATGGCTTGGCCGCTGCCACTAAACGCGCAGCAGCGCCAGCAAATTTACAAAGCGGTGATGGCCGACAATTCGTCGCCGGTTGCCGAGGCGGCGAAACTCAAACCGGCAAACGCGCTCGCCTTTGAGCAGCGGCGCGACATGCATCCGCTGCCGGAGAGCCTGGCGGCCATAGACGGGCTACAGGGATTGAAATACGTGAAAGGGAAGGACAAAGTCCTGTTGGTGCGTCCGTCGACCGGAATTGTCGTCGACGAGGTCACAATGTGATCGTAACATGTGATCGCGAGATGTGACCGCAGCAGCACGCGCACAAGCACCAACAAATAACGGGTCCGTTGCAGTGCAAAGCATGATCCCGAAAAGTGGACATCGGTTTTCGGAAAAGATCATGCTCAAACAAGCTAAGGCGAAATACTGATTAAACTTAAATAATTTCGCTTCGCGTCACATTCGATCGGCTGTCGCGCTCGTCTACAAGGAGGTGCGAAATGCCGCTAACCGGACCGGTTTCCGAGGGCAGGAAGTTCTTTTGTCCCTCGTGCGGTGCGCTCTATTCTGTCACCTACAAGCAGGGCGCGCAGAAAGAGAGCAACGTCGCCAAATGCGTCGTCTGCATGAAGGTGATGCGGGAAACAGACTCAACCAGCGTTCCCGTCTACACGCTGATTCACCGGCCCGAGGATGCTTGAAAAGCCCCGGTAACCCGTAGTGATGGGAGTCATGTCGCAGAACATGACTAATCCATGTTGAGGTTCTCCAGCTCCTTCGCTTTGGCCATCAAATCTGCGGCTAGCTGCTCAAGGCCTTGCGAAGTCGACGAATGCGGACAGGCGTGGGCAAGGCCGACGCAGCCGTGCGCGGTTTCTCTCAGATATTTGACCAGTTGTGCGATCATGATCACCTTGAAAGCGGTTGTATGTGAATTGCGGAAAAGCAAACGATCGCACAGGCGATCGTTTCATCTGCGGCCGGTGATATATTGCAGCCGTGACGCAGAAGCTCTGATCGCTTGAGCCAATTCTTTGTTTTTAAATGCCAACGGAAACCTCGAGCGAGTCCGCGTGCGTCATGCAAAGCAACCGCGCCTGACGGACATTCCGACCGCGAGCGGCACAGACCGCGCAGCGCATGATTTGGCATCTCAGGCGCAAGTATCGGTAGGGACACTTCTCCAAGCGCGCCAAATTGAGCGCGCCGCTTGGCGGCGAAGTTGCCAAAGCTGTTCTTCCAAGGTCACGGCAAAGAGTTTGTTCAATCCCGCTTCATCAGGCTGGCCGGAGTCACGAAGACCAGGAAATTGGCGATCACGATGGTGGCGGCGAGGAAATAGAACGCGCCCATCAAGCCGTAATGATCGGCGACGATGCCGGCCGAGACCGGGCCGACCGCCTGACCGAAAGCCTGGCTTGCGAACAATAGCCCGATGGCGCTGCCGCCCAACGCCGGCGGCGTCGCGTCGAGCAGCCAGGCCTGCAGCACGGCGCGCACTGCGAACAGGAAAAAGCCGAGCACGGAAACGAACATCACGAACCAGCCGGTACCGCCGGCAACTAACATCAGGAAAATGACGACCGCGCTCATCGCCATGCTGGAGAGGATGATCTGCCGGCGGCCAACCCGGTCCGACAGGTAGCCGGCGATTGGCGCGGCGATAAAGCCGCCGGCCTGGAGCGCGAACAGGCAGGCGCCGATCCATTGGGTCGGATAGCCCATCTCTCGCGCCAGATAGATCGGCAGGAAGGTTAATAGCGCGCCCTGCGTCATGGTGCGGAACGCCGAGCCCGCGGCGAGCGTCAGCAATGCCCGGTTTTTTAGAAGCGCGCCAAACATGCGCAGGCGTTCAAGGCCGGAGGTCGTGGCCGCGCTCACATCAGCGATTCCACCGCCGGGGTCGCCGTTTTGCTTGCGGCCGAGATAGAGGAGCATGAGACCGGCAAGCAGCACGCCCGGCACGACATTGACGACCACGACGCTGCGCCAGCTCATTACGCCGAGCAGAGTGCCAACCACGAGCGGCGCCACCGCGTCGCCGACATTGCCGCCCATGCCGTGGATCGACATCACCAGGCCCTTGCGCTTCGGAAAGCGGTTGGCGAGCCATGGGATCGCGCTCGGGTGCCACAAATTGTTGCCGATCCCAACCAGCGTGGCGCAGGCGAGAATCATCCAATAGGCGTGGGAAAACCCCATGATCAGGTACGGAAAGCCGATCCAGAACAGCGACGCCGCCATCAACAGCCCCTTGCGGCCGACGGTGTCGACAAAAATGCCGCCGGGAATATTGGCGATCGCGCCCGCCAAATATTGGCAGGTCAGCACCGAGCCGATCTCGCTGTAGGACAGGCCGAGTTCCTTGCCGATCAGCGGCAGCAGCAAATAAAAGGTCGCCGGATACCAATGGGTGAGCGCATGGCCGAAGCTGATCACCCAGACTTCTTGGAACGAGCGGCGCGGCGCTACGGCGACGTCGGCGGTGATGCTTGTCATTTAGCTGTTCTAACGGTCCGCTTTTCCGCCAACTTGAATTTCACCCCCTGGAGGGGAAGGCCGCTTTGTAAATACCGCGTCGAGTCGAAGCAACGCCGCTGCTGCAAGGGGGGTATTCCGCAGCGTGACGCTCACGCCGCCGGCATGACGCCGCGCAGGAGCTCCCGCGACGGCTCGGAACCGTCCACCAGCCGCAAAGTGCGGCGTTTGATCTTCCAGCCCGCGGCCGTGCGCACGAGGTCCCAGCGATTGGTGACCACGCGATGAATGTGATAGCCGCGCGAGCCGCCATGATTGGGAACCTCGACGGTTTCGCCGGATTTTCTCGGCGTCAAAATTTGCAAATAGGAAACGACCACGGCGGTATCGCCGTTAATGGTGACATGCGGCAGCGAGGTGAAATGCGCCAATCCCCCGGCAATTGCGGCTTGATGGCCGGCGCTCTGCAGATTGGCGCCGATCGCTTTGTTGCCCACGGCGCCGGAGAGATCGGGGCCGCGGTCAAACACCGCATCCGCGGTAAAAACCGCCTCGGCATAGGCCGCATTGCCGGTATCGGCGCTCGGCGGGTGGCCGGCGATCAGATTGTAGATTTCAAGCCGGTCCTCGATGGCGCGGATGCGCCATTCGAGGGTCAGTTCTTCCTTTTCCATGACCGATTCCTTTAATTGTGAACCACACCGCGGATCGGTTAAATTAGCACCGGCTGAAGGAAGTCGTTGCACTGTCCACGGTGTGGGTTCTGCGCTGCCGGGCACTGTAAACGGAGGGGTTGCATGAGATCCGGCGATCTCGATCGCCGATCATTCCTTGTTGCCGCAAGCGCCGCAGCTGGCGGGCTGACGCTCGGCTTTGCCATCCCGTTTGCCGAGGCCGCGCGCGCCGTCGGCGCGATACCCGAAATCACCTGCTGGATCGCGATCGCGCCGGACGAGACGGTGACTATCCGTGTTGCGCGCTCCGAAATGGGCCAGGGCGCATTAACCGGGCTCGCGATGCTGGTTGCCGAAGAGCTCGAATGTGATTGGAGCAAGGTGCGCACCGAATTCGTCTCGCCGACACTCAATCTGCAGAAAAACCGGATCTGGGGCGATACCTCGACCGGTGCGAGCCGCTCGATTGCATCTTCCCAAGATTATCTGCGGCGCGCCGGCGCGACCGCGCGCGAAATGCTGATCGCAGCTGCAGCGGCGCAGTGGCGGGTGCCGCCGGCGCAATGCATCGCCGCCACAGGAGCGATTGTTCATCGCCCGAGCGGTCGCACGCTGTCCTTTGCCGCGATCGCTTCGGCCGCCGCGAAGGTCACGCCGCCCGCCGACGTCGCTCTCAAGCCGCCGTCGGCGTGGAAGCTCGCCGGCACGCCGCAACGGCGGCTCGACGTGCCCGATAAGGTCGCTGGGCAGCCGGTCTACGCCATCGATGTGCGGCTGCCCAATATGCTCTACGCCGCGATCCGGCACTGCCCGGTCTTCGGCGGTGCGCTGAGATCGGTCGAGCCAAATTCGATCGCCGAGATGGCCGGCGTGCGCGGCGTGGTGCGCATGCCGGACGCCGTCGCGGTGGTTGCCGATTCGTGGTGGCGGG
Organism: Xanthobacteraceae bacterium; assembly: GCA_051986365.1. GTDB lineage: Bacteria > Pseudomonadota > Alphaproteobacteria > Rhizobiales > Xanthobacteraceae > BOG-931. The sequence continues at coordinate 4,520 of JBPYFG010000470.1, read as the reverse complement.
CCAAGCGCGCCGCCGACGCACTTACCGTCACCTGGGACGATTGCGGCAATGGCGCGGTCTCGACCGCGTCAATCGCCGAATTCGTGCGCGCCGGTCTTGCTGCAGATTTTGCCGCCGACGCGGTGCAAATCGGCCGCGCCGATGGCGACGCTGCGGCGGCGCTGGGAGGCGCGGCCGCGCGCATCGAAGCCGATTACGAAGTGCCGTTTCTTGCGCATGCCACCATGGAGCCGCAGACCTGCACCGCGCATGTGCGCGCCGACGGCATCGAGATCTGGGTGCCGACCCAGGATCCGGCAACCGCGCTCGCCACCGCCGCGATCGCCGCCGATGTGCCGCACGCGAAGGTCACCGTCCACCGCACCATGCTCGGCGGCGGCTTCGGCCGTCGCGCGCCGATCCAGGAATATGTTCGCCAGGCCGTGACCATCGCCAAAGAGTTCGACGCGCCAGTCAAACTCGTCTGGTCGCGCGAACAGGACATCGCGCATGATCGCTATCGGCCATTCGGCATGGCGCGGCTCACCGCCGGCCTCGACCGCGACGGCATGCCGCTTGCCTGCACGATCCGCCTCGCTGGACCGTCCTTTGTCGCTTCGCTGTTGCCGGGCTTCGGCACCAATATCATCGACCGGACTTTTATCTCAGGCCTTGGCGAGGAAATGCCCTACGCGATTCCGAATTACCGGCTGGATTATGTGGTGCGACCGACGCCGGTGCCGCTCGGGGTCTGGCGCGCCATCAATTACACCCAGAACGCTTTCTATAAAGAGTGCTTCATCGACGAGATGGCGCATGCCGCCGGTATCGATCCCTATCTCTACCGGCGCAAGCTTCTGAGCAACAGCCCGCGCAATCTCGCGGTGCTCGATGCCGCGGCCAAGCACGCGGGCTGGAATGCGCCGCCGCCAGGCCTGTTCCGCGGCCTTGCGCTCAACGAAGCCTGCGGCAGCTATTGCGCGCAAGTGGTAGAAGTCTCGGTGAAGAACGGCGAGGTGCGGGTGCATCGCGTGGTGGCGGCGATCGATCCTGGGCACGTGGTCAATCCGCTTTCGGTCGAAATGCAGGTGCAAGGCGCGATCGTCTACGCGCTGACCGCGGCTTTGTACGGCGAAATCACCATCAAGAACGGCGCCGCCGAGCAAATGAATTTCGACAGCTACGAAATGCTGCGGCTTGCGGACGCGCCGAAAGTCGAGAGCGTCGTCGTGCCGAGCGGCGGTTTCTGGGGCGGCGTCGGCGAACCGCCGGTGCCGCCGCTCGCTCCGGCTTTGTGCAACGCGATCTTTGCCGCCACTGGCAAGCGCGTGCGCTCACTGCCGTTGAAGAATCACGATCTGCGCCATGCCATTTGAAGCATGATCCCGAAAAAGCTTGCCCTCGGACGTCGATCCGAGGGTGGACGCCGGTTTCACGCCGGCGCGAAGCCCAGTGAACGAGTCGGCACTTTCGTTTTATGCTTCGGCGGGCGAAGGCCGGTCGGACAAGATCATGCTCAAACAACAAGCTAAAGCGAAATACCGAATCAACCCAAAATCGTTTCGCTTTAGTCGTCTGCGGCGCGTTCAGCGATGCGCGATCGTTGTCGGTTTCATCATGCCATTGACGGCCACTTTAGCGGCTGGCGACGAAAATCCCGGCGACTGCCTCGGCATCGGCTTCGACGTGACGCACCCGGTCCCGATCGCAAAAATCATTGCCGACCGGCCGCAAGTGCATTTCGTCAAAAACGCATCCGACGATGCCGCCTGTCCAGCGGAGCGCGAGGGCTGCGAGCAGCCGAATTATCTCGTTCCGGGCGATCTGCTTCTCGTCGGCAAAACCCGCGGTGCCTATAGCTGCGTGTCGTATCAATCCGCGGCCGATCGCACCCAGCGCTGGACCGTCGGCTGGCTGCCGTCGGCGAGCCTTACGCCGGTGCAGCCGGCGCGCGCGCCGCAGATGGCCGATTGGATCGGCCGCTGGATTCACGCCGGCGGCACCATCACCATCAGCAGAGGCCGCCGCGGCAGTTTGCGGATCCGCGGCGAGCACGTCTATCCGGCCGCGCAGAACGTGCATTCCGGCGTCATCGGCGCCAACGCCAAGCCGGCGCATGGGCTCATACAATTTGCCGACGACGGCACTACGTCGTTCGACGCGGCGAGTGCCGAGGTCGGCAATTGTCTGGTGCGCATGCAGCGGATCGCCGAACTCCTGGTGGTCGAAGACAACAACCATTGCGGCGGGTCAATGGTGACGTTCACCGGATTTTACCGGCGGAAGAGTTGAACGAAATTCAACCTTCGGCCTCGAGGGATTTTGGCAGATTGAACGACTGCAGTTCATTTGGGCGTGGATCAAATTTCACGGGCGCGCCTGAACCAAAACATTTAATTTTCGCTGCATAATGCTCGCCGTAGTGCGAGCCTTCGTACAGTGCGCGAGAATATGCACGAGCGTGCGCGAGCAAATGCCGCCGACCCGCTTTGTTGTAATGCAGACGCACCATCTGATGACATATGGGACATTCTGCATTGAGCGGGTGAAGCCGCCGTCTTGCCAGAAGCTTGATGAACTCGGTAACCCACACGACGAGAATACGCATGGGATGCTCCCGTAGAAATCAGCGATCGGCATCGCGCCGCCCGTTGCTATAGCTGATGCCTGATTGGATATGACGGTTACACGAACAAAGTGGCGCGGTCACGGCGCCGCCTGGCCGAGCAGTGGAAAAAGGCAGGCTGGTTGATTGGGAGCTTGAGTTCCGCTCAGTGCCGTCCGAACAGCTTGTCGAGCAGCCAAGAGTCGAGCCCGCCGCCGCTGTTATCCGGCCGCGCGCTCGGCTGTTCGGCGACCGGAGCCGGCGGCGGGGCCGCCGGCGCGCCAAACGGCGCGCCGAACCAGCCCGGCTCGGCCAGCCCCGGCAGCGGCGCCGGCGCCTGGCGGGACAGCGCGGTGCGCATGAAGCGGCTCCAGATTTCGACCGGCAGCCCGCCGCCGACCGCATGTTTGGTGGGGGCATTGTCGTCATTGCCGAGCCAGATTCCGGCAACCAGCCGCGACGTGTAGCCGATGAACCAGGCGTCGCGGAAATCCTGGCTAGTGCCGGTCTTACCGGCGGCTTGCCAGCCGGGCAGGCTCGCGGCGCGCGCGGTGCCGCTTATGAGCGTCTCGTGCAGCATCGTATTCATCATCCCGACATAGCGGGCATCGACGATGCGCCCGAGCGCTTGCTGGGTGCGGCTATAAAGCGTTTTGCCATCGGCGGTGCGAATCCGCTCCACCACATGCGGGGTCACCGCAATGCCGCCATTGGCGAATGTCGCGTAGGCGGAAACGAGCTCGAGCGGCGAGACTTCCGACGTGCCGAGCGCAATCGAGGCGTTCGGTTCGAGCATCGAAGCGATGCCCAGCCGGTAGGCGGTGCGAATGACCGCCTGCGGGGTGAATTCCAGCGTGAGCCGCACCGAGACCGTGTTGAGCGACTCGGCCAGCGCCTGGCGCAGCGTCACCGGGCCGAGATATTGCCGCTCGTAATTTTCCGGCCGCCAGCCCTTCACCGCGATCGGCCCATCCTCGCGCACGGTGTCCGGCGTCAGCCCGTGTTCGAGTGCGGTGAGATAGACAAAAGCCTTGAACGCCGAGCCGGGCTGGCGCTTGGCGTCGACCGCGCGATTGAATTGGCTTTGGCCGTAATCGCGCCCGCCGACCAGCGCCCGCACCACGCCGTCCGGCGTCATCGCCACCAGCGCGCCTTCGCCGATATTGAGCCGCTCCCCTTTCTGGTTGAGTGTTTCAGTGAGCGCGCGCTCGGCGGCATTCTGCAGCATCGGATCGATGGTGGTGTCGACCACGATGTCTTCCTCGAATTTGCCGATCAGGTCGTTGACCGCGTCCATCACCCGGTCGGCGACGTAATTGACCGACCCGGCGGCGGGCGGCTTGATTGCGTGCGCCGGATGCGCGAGCGCCAACTTGGCCGCGCCCGGCGTGATCATTTTCAACTCGGTCATGTCGGCGAGCACGATCGCGGCACGGCGCTGGGCGCCTTGCGGATTGTGGTTCGGCGCGAGCCGCGACGGCGCCTGCACCAGGCCGGCGAGCATCGCCGCTTCGGCGAGCGTCAATTGCCGGGCCGATTTGCCGAAATAGCGCTGGCTCGCGCCTTCGATGCCGTAGGCGCCGGCGCCAAAGTAGACGCGGTTGAGATAAAGCTCGAGGATCTGCCTCTTGGAATATTTGTGCTCGAGCCACAGCGCGAGCACGATTTCCTGAAGCTTGCGGGTGACGGTGCGTTCCTGGGTGAGGAACAGATTTTTGGCGAGCTGCTGGGTGATGGTCGAGCCGCCCTGCGCGGTGCCGTGGTGAAGCACGTCGGCGACGAGCGCGCGCGTGATGCCTAAAGGATCGACGCCGCGATGGCTGTAGAAGCGGCGGTCCTCGATGGCGACAAACGCGTTCGGCACGTAGTCCGGCAATTCGCCGATCGGCACCGCGGCGCCGCCCATGTCGCCGCGCGTCGCCAGCGTCGCGCCGTT
>JBPYFG010000469.1:0-4063 GCA_051986365.1 Xanthobacteraceae bacterium | reverse complement strand
CTAGTTCCTCGCCGAGATAGACCGCTTTGACCCGCGGATCGCGCTCCACCTCATCCGGTGCGCCGTCAACGAACATCGCGCCGTTGACCAGCACCGAGATGCGCTGGGCGAACGAGAACACAAGGTCCATGTCGTGCTCGATCAACAATACCGTGACGTCCTTGGGCAACGCCGCGATGGTGGCGAGAAGCTCATGCCGCTCGGCTTCGGGCACGCCGGCAGCCGGCTCGTCAAGCAAAAGGAGTCGCGGACGGCAAGCAAAGGCGAGCGCGATTTCAAGGAGCCGCTGCTTGCCATAAGGCAGGATGGCGGTGCGTTCGTGCATGACATCGGCGAGGTGAAAACGTTCGACGATTTCGACGATCTCGTCGGTTACCGCCGCTTTGCTGCCAACGAGCCGATACCAATCGGTGCCGGAGCCGAGCCGCTCCGACACGACAAGCCCGATCGACTCCAGCGGCGTGAGATCGAGAAACAACTGGTTGATCTGAAAGGTGCGCGCCATGCCGAGCCGCACCCGCTGGTGCGGCAACAGCCCGGTAATATCGCGGCCTTCCAGCAAAATGCGTCCCCCGGTCGGCCGCAGCACGCCGGTGAGAAGATTGATCACCGTGGTCTTGCCGGCGCCGTTGGGCCCGATCAAAGCGTGGCGTGCGCCCGGTTCGACCGCGAGATTGACGTTCTGCGCGGCGAGAATGCCACCGAAGCGCTTTTCCAGCTGAATGGTTTGCAGGATCGGCACGACTCAATGTCCTTTGGATCCGGCGCTGCCGAGCGCCGGCAGACGGGGCGCCAAGCGCGCGGCAAGCCGCGCAAGCAAGGAGCGCACCGTGCGAACCCAGCCGGCCATGCGCTCGCGGCCGATCAGAACGATGACGACCAGCACCAGCCCAATCCAGAACTGCCAATATTGCGGCGTCAGGTTCGCGAGCCAGTCCTGCAGGAATTTGTAGATCACCGCGCCGATCAGGCCGCCATAGAGATAGCCAGTGCCGCCGATGATCAGCACCAGCAACAGGTCCGCCGAGCGCTCGAGCGAGAACACGTCGAGCGAGCAGAAGGCGGTGGTCTGGGTGAGAAGTGCGCCGGCGATGCCGGCGAAGCCCGCGGACACTGTATAGATCGCCACCAGCCGCCATTTGACCGGAATGCCGATCGCCGCGGCGCGCAGATTGTTGCCCTTGATCGAGCGCAGCGATAAGCCGAATGGCGAATAGATGATCCGCCGCGCAATGACAAAGCAGATAAACAGCACGATCAAGCAATAGACATAACCGTTGTGGCCGAACAGATCGAACCGGAAGCGGCCAAAAATCGGCGCGATCTCGACGCCCTGCAGGCCATCGGCGCCGCCCGTAATGTCGGAATAGCGGTTGGCGAGTTCGCCGAGCATCAGCGACACGCCGAGCGTCACCATCAGTCGCGTTAGATCGGAACCGCGCAGCACCAGAAAGCTGGTGACAAAGCCGAGCGCCGCCGCCAGCACTCCGGAGCAAATCAGCGCAACCACCGGCTCGTTGATGAATCCATATTTGGCGACCAGGCCGGAAAAATATCCGGCCAGACCAAAAAAAGCGGCTTGGCCGAGCGAAATGATGCCGGCATAACCGAGAATCAGGTCGAGCGACAGCGCGAACAGCGCCAGAATCGCGGTGTCTTTGAGGATCAGATATTTTCCCGGGAACAGCCAGATCGTCGCGAACGCAAAAATCCAGAACGCGATTTCGAACGGCGACCAGCGAGCGCGGCGCTTGAGGTAAAGAGCGACTTCGTCGGCGCGCACGCTCATCGGCTCACCGCGCAGCGCCACGGGCGAACAAGCCCTGCGGCCGCCAGATCAGGACAATGATCATGATCGCATAGATGACGAAGGCGCCAAGCTTCGGCACGTAATATTTGCCGGCGACGTCGCCGACGCCGAGTAGGATGGAAGCGAAAAACGGTCCGGTGATGCTGGAGGTGCCGCCGACCGTCACCACGATCAAAAAATAGATCATGTATTTGAGCGGAAAAGTCGGATCGAGACCGAGGATCTCCGCGCCCAGCGCGCCGCCCAACCCGGCAAGTCCAGAGCCGAACGCAAAAGTGATGCCGAAGACTGCGCCGACATTGATGCCAAGTCCGCGCGCGACGCGCTGATCGTCCACTGCCGCGCGTAGGCGGCTGCCGAAACGGGTCTTGGCCAGAATCAATTGCAAAGCGACGGTGAGCAAGCCGCAGATCACGATGATGAGCAGGCGATATTTACCAATGCCGATGCCGGCGATCTCAAACTGGCCCTGCAGCGCCTCCGGGATCTGCACGAATTGCTGCGACGAGCCCATCGTGTAATCGACCGCCGCGACCGCCATGAACACGAGCCCGATGGTGAACAACACCTGATCGAGATGGCTGCGCGCATAGACATGGACATAAAGCGTGCGTTCGAAGAGACCGCCGAGCAGCGCCGTGACCAGAAAAGCGATCGGTAAGCCGAGCGCAAACGGCACGCCGAAACGGTTGACCAGGATGACGGTGCAATAGCCGCCGGCCATGGCGAAGGCGCCATGCGCGAGATTAATGAAGTTCATCAGCCCGAGCGTGACCGACAGCCCGCAGGCCAGCACGAACAGCAGCATGCCGTAGGCAATACCGTCAAAGAGGATGGTCAGCATGATCGCCCCAGGACTTCCGAACCCATCGCGCGGCATTGCCGGGCATAGCCGATCGTAGAACGGCGTCGTTTCACTCGCCTATGCCGGCAATCCATGCTGCGTCGAGGCCCCATGGATGCCCGGGTCATCGCCCGGGCATGACGGACTCTACTTCGCCTCCGCCGCCTTGATCGGATCTTTCACGTTAGGAAATGTGGCGAACTCCACGTTGTAAAGTTCGCCGTTCTTTTTCTCGACCTTGCGGATGTAAACGTTCTGCACGATGTCGCGCGTCTGCGGATCGACCGAAACCGGCCCACGCGGACTGTCCCAAGCCATACCCTTGGCGGCGGCGATTAGCGAATCGCCGTCGGTCTTGCCGCCGGACTTTTTCAGGCTCTCATAAATCAGGTTCATGCCGTCATAGGCCGAGACCGCCATGAAGTTCGGCCGCATGCCGCCATTGGCCTGCTTGAATGCGGCAACGAACGCCTTGTTGGCCGGTGAATCATGATCGGCGGAATAGAAATGCGCGGTAATAGTGCCGACCACCGCATCGCCCATGCCGTTCAGGAGATCATCGTCGGTGACGTCGCCCGGCCCGATAATCTTGATGCCGGCTTTGTCGAGTCCGCGCTCGACGAATTGCTTGACGAAAGTGCCGCCCTGCCCCGATGGAACGAATACGAAGATCGCATCCGGCTTCTGGTCGACGGCGCGCTGCAGGAACGGCGCGAAATCGGGGTTGGCCAGCGGGAAGCGGATGGTGTCGAGCACTTGGCCGCCCTTTTTGGTGAATTCGTCCTTGAACGATTTTTCGGCATCGGCGCCAGGCGCATAATCCGACACCATGCTCACGACTTTCTTCACCCCGTTCGCCGCCGCCCAATCCGCCATCGGCACGGTGGATTGCGCCAGCGTGAAGCTCGTGCGCGCGATATAAGGCGACTTCTCGGTGATGATCGAGGTGCCGGCCGCGGTGACGATCTCCGGCGTTTTGCTTTCGCTGGCGAGCGGCGCGACCGCGAGCGCGGCCGGAGTAACGCCGAAACCGGCAAGAAACGTGACTTTATCGTTGACGATCAGATCCTGGGCGATGCGCTTGGTGTTGTCCGGCACCGCACCGTCGTCTTTGATGATGAGTTCGACCTTCTTGCCGGCGACGGTGTCGCCATGCTGCGTCATGTAGAGCTTGGCGGCGGCGGCTTCTTGCTTGCCGGTCGATTGCTGCTGACCGGTCATCGGCAGGATGAAGCCGATCTTGACGTCTTGCGCCTGTGCCGCGCCGGCCATTGTCAGCACCGCGGCGGCAGCAGCGAAAAACGACCAGCATCTCATGGGGTTCCTCCCTGGCGAGTGATTGAACGGCATACCAACATTCCAAACATTTCTTGTCCAGCGAGCAGAATGTCTCATTCGGTGTGCGGCGA
>JBPYFG010000468.1:0-9965 GCA_051986365.1 Xanthobacteraceae bacterium | reverse complement strand
AGGAACGGCCCTCGCGCGAACTTAGCCACTGATTACGTGGACCGGCGCGGGTATCGACTTCGTAGCCACCGAGCCGTTCGTTGATATAGCTGACGAAGCTCGGTTTGCCGTATTCGCCATCGTCGATTACGTCGACGCCGAGCTCGGCTTGCCGGCGGACGATTTCGCTCACAGCGCTGCGTAAGATTTGCGCATTGCTGCCTTGCGCCAAGGCCGTGCCATCGCTGCTTTTCACCAAATCAAGAAGTTCCGGCGGGCGAGGCAGGCTGCCGGCATGGGTGGTAAGAATGCGATCGACACTGTGCTTCATTGTTTCTCCCGATTTCGTTCGCCGACACTGGAAACAATCAATCCAGCGTCACATGCGCGGTGGTAATGACTTTCTTCCAGCGCTCGACTTCCTGCTTGAGATAGTTTGCGGTTTGTTGCGGCGTGCCGCCGACCGGTTCGGCTGAAAGATCGGTGAGGCGCTTCTGCACCTCGGAATCGTGCAAAGCTTGATTGATGCCGGCGCTGATCTTGTCGGCGATTGCGGTAGGGGTATGCGGTGGCGCCACCACCGCATACCAGGTGACGGACTCGAACCCGGGCAAAGTCTCGGCAATCGCCGTCACATCAGGCAAGCTTGCCATGCGCTGCGGCGATGCGACCGCGATGAGCTTCAATCTGCCGGCTTTGACGAGTTGCAGCGATACGCCGAGATTATCGAACATGCAGTCGACGCTGCCGGCGACAAGATCGTTGAGCGCCGGCGCCGAGCCCCTGTATGGCACGTTCTGCAGCTTCGCATGCGCCATCATCTGGAACATTTCCGAAGTGAGCTGTGAGGTGGTGCCGTTGCCCTGGGTCGCGTCCGTGATCTTGCCCGGTTTCGCCTGGGCATAGGCGATGAAATCCTTGATGTTGTTCGCGGCAATTTTGTCCGGATTGACGACAAGCGCGTTCGGCACCCGCGCCATGACGATGATCGGGACGAATTGCAGTGGATCGAACCCAAGGTGCGGATAGAGATTCTGATTGATGACCAAGGGCGGTGGCGGCGATGCGAGGAGCGTGTAGCCGTCGGGATCGGACTTCGCGACGACTTCCGCACCAATATTGCCGCCCGCTCCGGTGTGATTTTCAACGATGACCGACTGGTCCCATTTGCGCGACAGCCACTCGGCGATAACGCGCGGCATGACGTCGGCAGTGCCGCCGGCGGGAAACGGCACCACGATCTTGACGACGCGCGCCGGGTAATCCTCCGCATGAGCCATCGCGGTGGCGAGCACTGCCCTCAATGAGAGCGTGAGCGCGAAGAGCGCAACAAACTTCTTGGCGGGCATAGTCGGTTCGTCGTTTAATCGTACGAGGCTCGCGCGGAGCCCGATTGCAACTTAGACAAACCGTTCCGCAACCGCCAGCGTTCGCCTTGCGCCAAACTGTCGAGTTTGATCTTCTAAGCGGGCAATAAGCGGCCAAGCCGGGGCGGCTCTCTCTGGGGAGAATTATGACAATGCGCGTGTCGCACGTGGCGCCAACCGTGGCGCTGACATTGGCGTTGCTCGTCGGCCTAACGGCCTGCGGCAAGGGTCCGCAGGGCGATGCGGGCCCACCTGGACCCCAGGGCCCCAGGGGCGATGCGGGTCCGGTCGGTCCGGCGGGGCCTCCCGGTCCTCCAGGCCCGCAGGGTGAAAAAGGACAGGCAGGTCCGCCCAGCCCAAGCATCAGAGTGATCCGATCGGACTGCGTTTCGGGGTGCTCGGTGCAATGCCAGGACAACGAAGTGCTGATCACCGCTTATTGCGGCGCGACGCGCAATCAGGCGCAGTTCCTCAGCGAACGAGGCGCTTCCTGCGGTCCGGTGCCAAGTGCTTCGAATACGCCGCTGATCGCGGTTTGCGTCACCTCGCCACAATAGGCGTGCGCTGACCTGAGCTTGTTCGGCGCCGAGCGGTTATTGCGGTAAACCGACCGTCACGGTGCGAAATTGCCGCGCTCGCACTCCCATTGCGGCCGTATTCGCGCCGTGATGTAACCGCGCCGGCGGCGCGGCCATTACGACCCGCGCCGGCAAGCGAGATGGTCGGCCTTGGCTGAAAAGGGCCTTGGCGGACAAGCTGAGACGCTTTGCATAATGATACTTTCGATTGCTTTTGCCGTAATGACCGCCGCGGCAGTACTTGCGGTCCTCTGGCCGCTGGGACGAAAGGCTGCCGATCGAGGCACCGGCAGCGATCGGTTTGTGTATCAGGACCAGCTCAGGGAGATCGATCGCGATCGCGACGTCGGATTGATCGGCGATGCGGAGGCTGAAGCTGCGCGCATTGAAATATCGCGGCGATTGCTCGCTGCTGTCGATGCTGAGAGTGCCCTTCCACAACAGTCGAGCTCCATGGCAAATGCGCCGCGCCGGCGCGCCGCTGGCTTTGCAGCTCTGATTGTCCCGCTTGTCGCACTCGCGTTGTATTTGAAGTTTGGCTCGCCAGATATTCCGGGACAATCGGCCCTTGCTCGCGCGAATGAGTCCGGGGAAGATCGGTCGATCGCGAGCCTCGTCAGTCAGGTCGAGAATCATCTCGCGCGCAATCCGAATGATGGCGCCGGCTGGGAAGTAATCGCTCCGGTCTATTTGCGGCTCGGCCGGTTAAGCGATGCAGTGATGGCGCGCAAGAAAGCGATCGCGCTCAACGGCGACAGCCCGGCACGCGAATCTGATCTCGGCGAAGCGCTCGTTGCCGCCGCTGACGGTGTCGTAACCGACGAGGCGAAGCTTAGCTTCCAACGCGCGGTGGCGGGCGATGCGCATAACGCCAAGGCACGCTATTTTATTGGCCTTGCGGACGAGCAGGACGGCAGTCGCGATGAGGCCGCCAAAGAATGGCGCGCGCTGCTGGACGACGCGCCAGCGGATGCGCCATGGAAAGACCTTGTTCGCGCCGCCCTGGCGCGTGTGACAAATGGGCCGCCCGCTTCGGGTGGACCGAGCGCGAGCGATATCGCGGCGGCCGAGAACCTGCCGCAGGCGCAGCGAATCGAAATGATTCGCGGCATGGTGCAACGTTTGGCCGATAGGCTGCATGCCGACGGCAAGGATATCGACGGCTGGATGCGGCTGGTTCGCGCCTATGCAATCCTCGGCGACCGCGATAAAGCCAAGGACGCCGCGGCGGACGCGCGCCGCGCGCTGTCCGACCAGCCCGATCAGATCAAGCGTATCGATGATCTCGTCAAGGGTCTCGGGCTCGAAGGATAGAATCGGGGCCACGATGACTCGCAAGCAGCGGCGTCTGATATTGATCGGCAGTGCGATGGCGGTACTGGGTATCGCCGTTGCGCTGATGCTCAACGCCCTTCGCGATTCGATCGTGTTTTTCAATTCGCCCAGCGATGTTGTCGAAAAGCACGTGCCGGCTGGAACGCGCATCAGACTCGGCGGGTTGGTGAAGAACGGCAGTGTGGTGCGCGGCAATAATCTGTCGGTGCGTTTCGAAGTGACCGATGGCAAGAACGGCATCCCCGTCAATTATCAAGGCGTATTGCCGGATCTGTTCCGCGAGGGGCAGGGCGTCGTGGCGGAAGGCGCGCTCGATCCAGGCGGCACTTTCAAGGCAGATTCGATACTCGCCAAGCACGATGAAACCTATATGCCCAAGGAGGTCGCGGACGCTTTAAAGCGCTCGGGACACTGGAAAGATGACTACGGCCGCCAGGCCGGGGCATCCGCCGCCGGAGGCGGCAAGTGAGTCGCGCGTTCGCCACAACGCCGGCGGTGCGCGGTCGCCGCGCCGGTCTGCAACAGAGGCGCGGCCGATGATTGCCGAATTGGGCCATTACGCGCTGATGCTCGCGCTGGGGCTTGCTCTCATTCAAGGCACGATGCCGATCGTCGGGACCCGCACCAACGATCCGGTCCTGATGAGCATGGCAGCGCCGACGGCGCTCGCGCAATTTGCCTTCGTGGCGACGGCGTTCACCGCGCTCGCTATTTGCTACGTGATTTCGGATTTTTCGGTCCTAAACGTATTCGAGAATTCCAATTCGCAAATGCCGTTCATTTACCGGCTCACGAGCATCTGGGGAAATCATGAAGGCTCGATGATGCTGTGGGTCTTGATCCTGACCTTCTTCGGCGCATTGGTCGCGGTCTTCGGCAACAATCTGCCGGCGGTGCTTAAAGCCAATGCACTCGCCGTCCAAGCCTGGATTGCAGCGGCGTTTCATCTGTTCATTCTGATGACGTCCAATCCGTTCGTCCGTATTCCGCAAGCGCCATTCGAAGGTCAAGATCTCAATCCGATTCTGCAGGATCCCGGCCTCGCGTTTCACCCGCCGCTGCTGTATCTCGGCTATGTCGGATTCTCGATTGCATTTTCTTTTGCGATCGCCGCGTTGCTGGAGGGACGCATCGACGCCGCTTGGGCGCGCTGGGTTCGTCCTTGGGTGCTCGGCGCCTGGATGTGCCTGACCGTCGGCATCGCCGGCGGATCGTACTGGGCCTATTACACACTTGGCTGGGGCGGTTTCTGGTTTTGGGATCCAGTCGAGAACGCATCCTTGATGCCGTGGCTCGCCGGAACCGCGCTGTTGCACTCCGCCGTCGTGATGGAAAAGCGCGGCGCACTGAAAATATGGACCATTCTGCTCGCCATTCTCACATTCTCGCTCTCGCTGATCGGAACGTTCCTGGTCCGCTCGGGTGTGCTCACATCGGTTCACACCTTCGCCAACGACCCCATGCGAGGCGTGTTCATCCTCGTGATCCTGGTGGTGTTTATCGGCGGCGCCTTGGCGCTGTACGGCTGGCGCGCGCCCTTGCTCAAGCAGGGCGGCTTGTTTGCGCCGATTTCTCGCGAAGGTGCCTTGGTTTTCAACAATCTGTTTCTCACCACCGCATGCGCCAGTGTGTTTATTGGCACGCTCTATCCGCTGGCTCTGGAAGCTCTCACCGGAGCAAAGATCTCCGTGGGTCCGCCGTTTTTCAACGCAACTTTCGGCCCCTTGTTCATCCCATTGATGGTGGTGATGCCGTTTGGGCCGCTTATGGGCTGGAAACGCGGCGATCTTTTGGGTGCGGCGCAACGATTGTTGGCGGCGGCAATACTCGCGACGCTCGCGATGGCCGCGGCATTCGCGGTCGAGCAAGGCGGACCGGTGTTGGCGCCATTCGGCGCTGGTGTCGCCGTCTTCGTCATGGCCGGCGCGGTTACCGACATTGCCGAGCGAACGCTTGTTTTACGCCTTCCGCTCCGGGCGGCAGTGCAGCGCGCTATTGGCCTGCCACGCTCGGCCTGGGGCACCGCTTTTGCGCATTTTGGCCTTGGCGTAACTCTCCTCGGCATCGTCGCCGCGACGGCATGGGGCAGTGAGCGGATCGCCGAAATGAAAGTCGGCGACAGTCTGGACATCGCCCGTTATCGGCTCACCTTTGCCGGTCTATTCGGCAGGCAAGGCCCGAATTATCACGATATGGTCGGCCGCTTCCTCGTGCGTCGCATGAACGGCGATCTGATCGGCGTGATGGAGCCGAGTAGGCGCACTTTTCCGACTCGCAATATGACGACGACCGAGGCAGCACTGATGACGCGCGGTGTCAGCCAGCTCTATGTTTCGCTTGGCGATCCGACGCAAAATGGCAACCTGGCGGTGCGACTCTATTTCAAACCGCAGGTGTTGCTGATCTGGCTTGGAGCGGCGTTCATGTTCGCGGGCGGAGCTCTATCGCTCTCAGACCGCCGGCTTCGCGTCGGTGCGCCGCGGCCGGCAAAAACGAAGGCGGCGTTGCGCCCGGCAGGATGAACAATGAGGCGCATTTTCCTGCTCGCGCTTATTCTCGTTCTTTCGGCTCCAGCATTCGCATGGGCGGCGGTGCAGCCCGATGAGATGTTGCAGAACCCGCTACTGGAAGCCCGCGCGCGCGCTTTGTCTCAACAGCTTCGCTGCATGGTGTGTCAGAACGAATCGATCGATGAGTCCGATGCACCCTTGGCGCATGATCTGCGCGTTTTGGTTCGCGAACGGCTCCAAGCCGGCGACAGCGACGCGCAAGTGCTCGATTTTCTCGTCGCGCGCTACGGCGAATTCGTGTTGCTTAAGCCGCGACTGTCGTGGCGCACCGCAATTCTTTGGGGGGTGCCGCCCGGACTTCTGCTTAGCGGAATCGCTTTGCTTGTGGTTGCGGCTGCCCGCCGGCGAGGCCGTGTGCCCGAGCCAGCCCCAAATTTGACCGCGGCCGAGCAGGCGCGGCTGAAGAAAATCCTGGCGGACAGCGGCGGTCCCTAGCGGCTATCGCGCCTGCACTCAACCTATCGCGCGGATTTGCCTTGTCGGCAGCCCCAAATGGGTAAACCGCATCTTGAGCTGCCGGCGCTAAGCCATTCTGGACTAGGGCTAATTCTGGATCATCAACATTACCAATTTTTAATCCGCCCGACAGAGCGCCGTAAGGCGCGCCGCCCCATGTTCATGCACAACTGTAACCGCTATGCGGAACCGACTGCATCTGGAGACAACGCATGAAGGACAATTTCCCTGTATCTCGCCGTACTTTGTCGGGGCGTCGCTTGGCGCTTTTGGCGACCACGGTGGCGGGTCTCGCCGCCGCAACGTTTGCTTTCTCACCTCACAGCTACGCCCCAAGCGCGCTCGTCGATGCGGCGCAGGCACAGAATTTGACGGAGAAGGTCCAACAGCTGCCGCAACGTCCGGTCGGTTTCGCCGACATCGTCGAGAAGGTGAAGCCGGCGGTGATTTCGGTACGTGTAAAGATTGACCAACCCACACAGCCCGGTCTGAGCGAGGATGATGATCTGCCGTTCCCGCCGGGATCGCCGTTCGAGCGTTTCTTCAAGCGATTTGGCGCGCCGGGCAACCCGAAAGGTCACGAGGTGGTCACCGGCCAAGGCTCGGGCTTCTTCATTACGCGCGACGGTTATGCAGTCACCAATAATCACGTCGTGCAGAATGCCGAGAACGTTCAAGTCACCACCGACGACGGAAAAACCTTTACCGCGAAGGTCATCGGCAGCGATTCACGCACTGACCTTGCTCTCATCAAGGTCGAGGGCGACAACTTCCCGTTTGTGAAGTTGACTGATAATTCGCCGCGCGTCGGCGACTGGGTTCTCGCGGTCGGAAATCCGTTCGGACTCGGCGGCACCGTGACCGCCGGTATCGTCTCAGCGCGCGGTCGCGACATCGGGGCGGGTCCCTACGACGATTTCATTCAGATCGACGCGCCGGTGAACAAAGGCAATTCCGGCGGCCCGACATTCGACGTCGATGGCAACGTGATCGGGGTTAACACCGCGATCTTTTCGCCGTCTGGCGGCTCGGTGGGTATCGCCTTCGCAATTCCGGCCGACACGGTGAAGAGCGTGATTGCGCAGTTGCGCGACAAAGGCAGCGTCACGCGGGGCTGGATCGGTGTGCAAATCCAGACGGTGACGCCCGACATCGCCGACAGCTTGGGACTTAAGCAAGCAACTGGCGCGTTGGTCTCGGAGCCGCAGAAGGATAGTCCGGCGGCCAAAGCCGGCATTGCCAGCGGTGACGTCATTACCGCGCTGAACGATGCGCCGGTCCACGATCCGCGCGAACTCGCCCGCAAGATCGGCACGATGTCGCCCGGCGCCAGCGTCAAGCTCGAGCTCGTCCACAATGGGCAAAACAAGACGGTGACGCTCACGCTCGGTACCCTGCCGAATGAAAAACAGGCCTCGAACGAACAGAACCAGCGCGATCAGCGTGAGGTGCCCGACAGCGATATGCCCAATCTCGGCCTCACGCTGGCGCCGGGCAACAAGGTCGCCGGAGGCGACGGCACCGGCGTCGTGGTTACCGCCGTCAATGCCGGCGGCATTGCTGCAGAGCATGGCTTCCGGGTCGGCGATGTCATTCTGGAAGTCGGCGGCAAAGCGGTTACGACGCCGGCCGAGATTCGTAAAAGCCTTGCCGAGGCGCGCAGCGAGGGCAAGCACACCGTCCTGTTCAGGGTGAAGTCGAGCGAAGGCACAAAATTTGTCGCGCTGCCGCTCGGCAACGCCTGAGCATGAACGCGCTGCGACGAGCGCGGTCATGTGCAAAACCATGACGGAGCCCGTATCCGCTTTCCGCGTCGGATCGGGTTCTTGGTGAAAGGGGCATCCGCCGGCATCCGTCGCCCCCGCTGGCGGGCGTACCCTGGGGGCGGATCGCAAGGTCCGTCCCCGCAATTACCAGCTCTACCAACCGGCATCCGTCGCCCCCGCCGGGGTGGAGTGGGTAGAGGGGGTGGCGGGCCTGCCGCTCGCCACCCCCTCGCTATTATGGCGGCCGCGGGAGGATTATCATTGGCGAGCAGCGCTTTGTACGCGTTGTAAAAAATGCGGCGAACAGCGATCTACCATGCGCCTTCTCATTATTGAGGACGATCGCGACGCGGCCGATTACCTCGTCAAGGCGTTCCGCGAAGCCGGTCATATTGCCGACCATGCGGGCGACGGCGAGGAGGGGCTGCAGCTCGCACTTGACGGCGACTACGACGTGCTGATTGTCGATCGCATGTTGCCTAGGCGCGATGGTCTTTCCGTGATCGGCGCATTGCGCGCAAAATCCATTGAAACGCCTGTCCTGATTTTGTCCGCCCTCGGTCAGGTCGACGACCGGGTCAAAGGATTGCGCACTGGGGGCGACGATTATCTGGCCAAGCCTTATGCATTTTCCGAGCTGTTGGCGCGAGTCGAAGCGCTCGGACGTCGCCGCGGCAGCCGCGGCGAGGAAACGGTCTATCGCGTTGCCGACCTGGAGCTGAACCGTCTATCGCACGAAGTGAGCCGCGCCGGACAGGAAGTGCAATTGCAGCCGCGCGAGTTTCGCCTGCTCGAATATCTCATGCGGCATGCGGGACAAGTCGTTACCCGCACCATGTTGCTCGAAAACGTCTGGGATTACCACTTTGATCCGCAGACCAACGTGATCGACGTGCACATTTCGCGTTTGCGATCTAAAATCGACAAGGGCTTCACGCAACCGTTGCTGCATACCGTGCGCGGCGCGGGATACATGATTCGTGACGGGGCACGGTAAAGCCCATTCGACAAGAGGGCAGGGCAAACCCAATGGGCGACAACGTAACAATGAATGCGAATCTAAACTGCGCCGCCCCCTTCATTTCGGCTCGCGATTTTTTGTTGCGTCATCGGGAGGATTATGCGGTCGCTTGCCGGGACTTCGCATGGCCGAAGCTCGATCGGTTCAACTGGGCGCTCGATTACTTCGATGCGATAGCGCGTAACAACGCCGAGCCGGCGTTATGGCTGGTCGATGAGGACCGTAGCGAGCTCAAGTTGTCCTTCGCGGCTTTAAGCGAACGCTCGAACCAGGTTGCGAACACGCTGCGCGGGCTCGGGGTGCGCCGTGGCGATCGCATCCTCGTCATGCTCGGCAATGTCGCGCCGCTGTGGGAATGCATGCTGGCGGTGATGAAGCTCGGCGCCGTGATTGTGCCGGCAACCACCTTGTTGACGCCAGCTGATCTCAACGACCGATTTGCGCGCGGCCAAGTTCGGCACGTGATTGCCAGTACGGAAGCTGCAGCAAAATTCACCGATGTGCCAGGCGATTACACGCGCATCGTGGTCGGCGACGAGGTGGCCGGCTGGATACCGTTTGAAAAAGCTTACACCGCTTCGACGCGTTTCGCTCCTGACGGCGAAACGAATGTCCACGATCCGCTCCTGCTCTATTTCACTTCCGGAACGACAGCCAAGCCCAAGCTGGTGCTGCACAGCCATCAAAGCTATCCCGTCGGCCATCTGTCGACGATGTATTGGCTGGGGTTGCGGCCCGGCGATTTGCATCTCAACATTTCTTCGCCCGGCTGGGCCAAGCACGCCTGGAGCTGTTTCTTCGCGCCGTGGAATGCGCAAGCGGCAGTTTTTATTTTCAATCAGCGCCGGTTCAATGCGCGCGGATTGCTCGACGCAGTCGTGCGCTGCGGTGTC
>JBPYFG010000467.1:0-6500 GCA_051986365.1 Xanthobacteraceae bacterium | reverse complement strand
TGCCGCGCCGCTGAAGGTGACGCTGCGCCTCATCGTGTTCGATACCGATGAGGAAACCGGCGCCAAGTCGGTCAAGGACATCAAGGAGCAGGATGTCTACATGGGCGACATCCCGCTCATGACCAATAACGGCACCTTCATCGTCAACGGCACCGAGCGCGTGATCGTTTCACAGATGCACCGCTCGCCCGGCGTGTTCTTTGGCCACGACAAGGGCAAGACCCACTCGTCGGGTAAGCTTCTGTTCGCCGCGCGTATCATTCCGTATCGCGGCTCTTGGCTCGACATCGAGTTCGACGCCAAGGACATCGTCTATGCCCGTGTCGATCGGCGGCGAAAGATCCCCGTCACCTCGCTGCTTTATGCGTTGGGCATGACCGGCGAGGAGATTCTGAACACCTTCTATAAGCAGGTGATCTACAAGCGCGCCAAAGACGGCTGGCGCGTGCCGTTCGATGCCAACCGCTTGCGCGGCTACAAGGCGATCAACGATCTCGTCGACGCCGATACCGGCAAGGTGGTGCTGGAAGCCGGCAAGAAGCTGACGGTCCGCCAAGCCCGCCAACTCGCAGAAAAGGGATTGAAAGCGCTCCGTCTCTCCGACGAAGAGCTGATCGGCCACTACATCGCCGAGGATCTCGTCAATCCGAAGACCGGCGAGATCTACGCCGAGGCCGGCGAGGAAATCACCGAGAAGTCGCTGAAGGCGCTGATCGAGCTCGGCTACAAGGAGCTGCCGCTTCTCAACATCGACCACGTCAATGTCGGCGCCTACATCCGCAACACGCTGGCGGTTGACAAGAACATGACGCGCGAGGACGCGCTGTTCGACGTTTACCGCGTGATGCGTCCAGGCGAGCCGCCGACGATCGAGACGGCGCAGGCGATGTTCCAGTCGCTGTTCTTCGATCCCGAGCGTTATGACCTCTCCGCGGTCGGCCGCGTGAAGATGAACATGCGGTTGGATCTCACTGCCGAAGATACCGTGCGCGTCCTGCGCAAGGACGACGTCCTTGCAGTGATCCGCACGCTCGTCAATCTGCGCGACGGCAAGGGCGATATCGACGACATCGACCATCTCGGCAACCGCCGCGTCCGCTCGGTCGGTGAACTGATGGAGAATCAGTATCGCATCGGGCTGTTGCGGATGGAACGCGCCATCAAGGAGCGCATGTCGTCGGTCGATATCGACACCGTGATGCCGCAGGACCTGATTAACGCCAAGCCGGCTGCGGCCGCAGTGCGTGAATTCTTCGGCTCCTCGCAGCTGTCGCAGTTCATGGATCAGACCAATCCGTTGTCGGAGATCACCCACAAGCGCCGGCTGTCGGCGCTGGGACCGGGCGGGCTCACGCGCGAGCGCGCCGGCTTCGAAGTGCGCGACGTGCATCCGACCCATTATGGCCGCATCTGCCCGATCGAGACGCCGGAAGGGCCGAATATCGGCTTGATCAATTCGCTCGCGACCTATGCGCGGGTGAACAAATACGGCTTCGTCGAAACACCGTATCGCAAGGTCAAGGACGGCCGCGTCACCGACGAGGTCGTGTACCTCTCGGCTAGGGAAGAGGGGCGCTACACCGTGGCGCAGGCCAACTCCGCGATCGACGCGCGTGGCCGCTTCACCGACGACCTGGTGGTCGTGCGCCACGCCGGCAACGTCCAGCTCATTCCGCCGGACAAGGTCGATTTCATGGACGTGTCGCCGAAGCAGCTGGTCTCGGTTGCCGCGGCGCTGATTCCGTTCCTGGAAAACGACGACGCCAACCGCGCGCTGATGGGCTCCAACATGCAGCGCCAGGCGGTGCCGCTGGTTCGCGCCGAAGCGCCGTTCGTCGGCACCGGCATGGAAGGTGTCGTGGCGCGCGATTCCGGCGCGGCGATCGCCGCCCGCCGCACCGGTGTGGTCGATCAGGTCGACGCCACCCGCATCGTCATCCGTGCGACCGACGAGCAGGATCCGACCAAGCCCGGCGTCGACATCTATCGGCTGCAGAAATTCCAGCGCTCGAACCAGAACACCTGCATCAACCAGCGGCCGCTGGTGAAAGTGGCCGATCAGGTTAGGCGCGGCGACATCATTGCCGACGGTCCTTCGACCGATCTCGGCGAGCTTGCGCTCGGACGCAACGCGCTGGTCGCTTTCATGCCGTGGAACGGCTACAACTTCGAGGACTCGATCCTTCTGTCCGAGCGCATCGTCAAGGACGACGTCTTCACTTCGATCCATATCGAGGAATTCGAGGTGATGGCGCGCGACACCAAGCTCGGGCCTGAGGAAATCACCCGCGACATTCCGAATGTCTCGGAAGAAACACTCAAGAACCTCGACGAAGCCGGCATCGTCTATATCGGCGCCGAGGTCCGCGCCGGCGACATCCTGGTCGGCAAGATCACTCCCAAGGGCGAAAGCCCGATGACGCCGGAGGAAAAACTCCTGCGTGCGATCTTCGGCGAAAAGGCCTCCGACGTGCGCGATACGTCGTTGCGCGTGCCGCCGGGGGTGCAGGGCACGGTCGTCGAAGTGCGCGTGTTCAATCGCCACGGCGTCGAAAAGGACGAGCGCGCGCTCGCCATCGAGCGTGAAGAGATCGAGCGCCTCGCCAAGGACCGTGACGACGAACAGGCGATCCTCGATCGCAACGTCTATGGCCGCCTCGCCGAACTTCTCGAGGAGCGCCAGGGCATTGCCGGGCCGAAAGGCTTCAAGAAGGACACCAAGATCTCCAGGGCGGTGCTGGAGGAATATCCGCGCTCGCAATGGTGGCTGTTCGCCTCGCCGAACGACAAGGTAATGGCGGAGATCGAAGCGATCCGTAAGCAGTACGACGAATCGAAGAAGCGGCTGGAGCAGCGCTTCCTCGACAAGGTCGAAAAGCTGCAGCGCGGCGACGAGCTGCCGCCCGGCGTCATGAAGATGGTGAAAGTCTTCGTTGCCGTGAAGCGCAAGATCCAGCCCGGCGACAAGATGGCCGGCCGCCACGGCAACAAGGGCGTGGTGTCGAAGATCGTGCCCAGCGAGGACATGCCATTCCTCGCCGACGGCACGCCGGTCGATATCGTGCTCAATCCGCTCGGCGTTCCGAGCCGCATGAATGTCGGCCAGATTCTCGAAACGCATCTGGGTTGGGCCTGCGCCGGCTTGGGCCTCAAGATCGGTCACGCGGTCGATCTTCACAACGGCAAGAAGGACTCCAAGCCGCTCAAGGAGCTGCTCAAAAAGGTCTATGGCGATGACGAGACCATCAAGTCGCTCGACGACAAGGGGCTGATGGAGCTCGGCAGCAACCTTCGCCACGGCGTGGCGATCGCGACGCCGGTGTTCGACGGCGCCAAGGAGGCCGATATCGAGCACATGCTCGACCTCGCCGGGCTCGATCATTCGGGTCAGGTGACGCTGTTTGACGGGCGCACCGGGGATACTTTCGATCGCAAGGTCACGGTCGGCTACATCTACATGATGAAGCTGCACCACCTTGTCGACGACAAGATCCACGCGCGCTCGATCGGACCTTACAGCCTGGTCACCCAGCAGCCGCTGGGCGGGAAGGCGCAGTTCGGCGGCCAGCGCTTCGGCGAAATGGAAGTGTGGGCGCTCGAAGCCTACGGCGCCGCCTATACGCTGCAGGAAATGCTGACGGTGAAGTCCGACGACGTCGCCGGCCGCACCAAGGTCTACGAATCGATCGTGCGTGGCGACGACGCGTTCGAGTCCGGCATTCCGGAATCGTTCAACGTGCTAGTGAAGGAAATGCGCTCGCTCGGCCTCAATGTCGACCTGCACAATTCCAAGCAGCAGCGCGGCGGCGGCGGAGAGGTTGCCGAAGCGGCGGAGTAAATAGAGAACGGACGACAAAGGACGGAGGACGGAGCAGAGGCGTTTGCAGCCGCTCGTCCCCGCGCAAGCGGGGACCCAGTCAGAGCAAAGCACTGGATTCCCGCTTGCGCGGGAATGAGCGGCCGGTGATCTCGACGACCTCCTGAAACTCCAAACGGAGAATACGATGAACCAAGAGATTATGAATCTTTTCAGCCCGCAGGTGCCGGCTCAGGTCTTCGATCAGATCCGGATTTCGATCGCGAGCCCTGACAAGATTCAATCCTGGTCTTACGGCGAGATCAAAAAGCCGGAAACGATCAATTATCGGACCTTCAAGCCCGAGCGCGACGGCTTGTTCTGCGCGCGCATTTTCGGGCCGATCAAGGATTACGAATGCTTGTGCGGCAAGTACAAGCGCATGAAGTACAAGGGTATCATCTGCGAGAAGTGCTCGGTCGAGGTGACGCTGTCGCGGGTGCGCCGCGAGCGGATGGGCCATATCGAGCTCGCCGCGCCGGTTGCCCACATCTGGTTCTTGAAGTCGCTGCCGAGCCGGATCGGACTCTTGCTCGACATGACGCTCAAGGATCTCGAGCGCATTCTGTACTTCGAGCACTACGTGGTGCTCGAACCCGGCCTCACCCCGCTCAAGGACCGCCAGCTTCTCTCCGAGGAGGAATACCTCAAGGCGCAGGATCAATTCGGCGCCGACAGCTTCACCGCGATGATTGGCGCGGAAGCAATCCGCGAAATGCTCAAAGCGCTCGATTTGACGAAGATGGCGGCGGACCTGCGCCAGGAGATCGCGGAATCGACTTCCGAGTTGAAGCCGAAGAAGCTCGCCAAGCGGCTCAAGCTGATTGAGGCTTTCACCCAGTCCCACAACAAGCCGGAATGGATGATCCTCACCCATGTGCCGGTCATTCCGCCCGACCTGCGGCCGCTGGTGCCGCTGGACGGCGGCCGGTTTGCCACGTCCGATCTCAACGATCTTTATCGCCGCGTCATCAACCGCAACAATCGCTTGAAGCGGCTGATCGAGCTGCGCGCTCCCGACATCATCATTCGCAACGAAAAGCGAATGCTGCAGGAAGCGGTCGACGCCTTGTTCGACAACGGCCGCCGCGGCCGGGTCATCACCGGCGCCAACAAGCGGCCGCTCAAGTCGCTCGCCGACATGCTCAAGGGCAAGCAGGGCCGGTTCCGGCAGAACCTGCTCGGCAAGCGCGTCGACTATTCCGGCCGTTCGGTGATCGTGGTCGGCCCCGAACTCAAGCTGCATCAGTGCGGGCTGCCGAAGAAGATGGCGCTCGAACTGTTCAAGCCGTTCATCTATTCGCGGCTCGACGCCAAAGGGCTGTCGACCACCGTCAAGCAGGCAAAGAAACTCGTGGAGAAGGAGAAGCCCGAGGTTTGGGATATTCTCGACGAGGTGATCCGCGAACATCCGGTGCTGCTCAACCGCGCGCCGACCTTGCATCGCCTCGGCATTCAGGCATTCGAGCCGGTGCTGATCGAAGGCAAGGCGATTCAGCTTCACCCGCTGGTCTGCGCGGCCTTCAACGCCGACTTCGATGGCGACCAGATGGCGGTTCACGTGCCGTTGTCGCTCGAGGCGCAGCTCGAAGCGCGCGTCTTGATGATGTCGACCAACAACATCCTGCATCCGGCCAACGGCTCGCCGATCATCGTGCCGTCGCAGGACATCGTGCTCGGTCTCTATTATCTCACGCTGATGATCGAGAATGGTCCGGGCCAGTACAAGCTCGAGCTCTATTCGTCCGAGCAGCTCAAGCGCGATCCGAAGAAGCAAAACATCGTGCAGGGCTACTATCGCAATATCAGCGAAGTCGAGCACGCGCTGCAGGAGAAGACGGTCGGGCTGCACAGCAAGATCAAATATACCTGGGAAGGCGTCGACGAGGGCGGCAATGCCGTCCGTAAGACCTACGAGACCACGCCGGGCCGCGCGCTTTTGGGCGAGGTCCTGCCCAAGCATGGCAAGGTGAGTTTCGACCTGGTCAACAAATTGATGACCAAGCGCGAAATCTCCAGCATGATCGACACCGTTTATCGCCACTGCGGACAGAAAGAGACGGTGATCTTCTGCGACCGCGTCATGGCGCTCGGCTTCCATCATGCTTTCAAGGCCGGCATCTCTTTCGGCAAGGATGACATGGTGGTGCCTGGCACCAAGCGCGGGATCGTGGAGAAGACCCGTGAGGCCGTCAAAGAGTTCGAGCAGCAATACAATGACGGCCTGATCACCCAGGGCGAGAAATACAACAAGGTCGTCGACGCCTGGTCGAAGTGCACTGAGGAAATCGCCGAGGCGATGATGAAGGAAATCTCCGCCGCCAAGCCGGCGCCGGAGAAGGACGCCGAGGCGCAGGTCAATTCGATCTTCATGATGGCCCATTCCGGCGCCCGCGGCTCGCCGGCGCAGATGCGTCAGCTTGCCGGCATGCGCGGGCTGATGGCCAAACCGTCCGGCGAGATCATCGAAAGCCCGATCATTTCCAACTTCAAGGAAGGGCTGTCGGTGCTCGAGTACTTCAACTCGACCCACGGCGCCCGCAAGGGCCTCGCCGACACCGCGCTCAAGACCGCAAATTCCGGTTATTTGACGCGCCGGCTGGTCGACGTCGCGCAGGACTGCATCATCACCGATGAGGACTGC
>JBPYFG010000466.1:0-2307 GCA_051986365.1 Xanthobacteraceae bacterium | reverse complement strand
ACGCGCGCGCGTTTCTGCAATTCGGCGTCATCGAGCAGAAGTTCGATGCGCCGCCGCTTCACTGACAGGCGGATGCGGTCGCCGTTGCGCACGAGCCCGAGCGGCCCGCCTGAGGCGGCATCGGGCGTGACGTGAAGCACGATAGTGCCGAAAGCGGTGCCGCTCATGCGCGCATCGGAAATGCGGATCATGTCCTTCACCCCGCGCTGCGCCAGTTTTTTGGGAATCGGCAGATAACCCGCCTCCGGCATGCAGGCGGGCGCGTGCGGCCCGGCATTCTGCAAAACCAGAATGTCGGTCGGCTCGACTTCCAGCGCCGGATCGTCGATGCGCGCGGCGAGATCGGTGAGTGAGGAAAACACCACCGCGCGGCCTTCATGCTCGAACAGCTTGGTGTCCGCAGCCGACCGTTTGAGGATGGCGCCTTTGGGAGCGAGATTGCCGAACAGCGCGACGAGCCCCCCTTCCGGTTCGAGCGGCTTGTCGGCAGAGGCGATGATGGTGCGATCCACATAACCGGCATCATGCGCGAGCCGCTCGCCGAGCGTTTCGCCGGTCACCGTCATGCAATCGAGATGAAGGACCGGCTTTAGTTCGCGCAGCAAGGCGCCCATGCCGCCGGCGGCGCAAAAATCTTCCATGTAGCCATTGCCGACCGGCTTTAAGTTCACCAAGACGGGAGTCGAGTCCGAAAGCGTGTTGAGGTGCTCAAGCGAAACCTTCACGCCGGCGCGGCCGGCAATCGCGGTGAGATGAATCACGGCATTCGTCGAACCGCCGAGCGCGAGCAACACGCGCAGCGCATTCTCGACCGACTTTTCATTGATGAGCTGCGCGGGCTTGAGTTTCGAAGCGAAGAGGTTGACCGCGGCGACGCCGCTTGCCTCCGCCGCTCGCAAGCGGTCCGCGTGCACGGCCGGGATTGCGGCGGTGCCCGGCAAGCACATGCCGAGCGCCTCGATCAGACAGGCCATGGTCGAAGCCGTGCCCATGACCGCGCAAGTGCCGGCGGTGACCGCGAGCTGACCTTCGACATCGGAGATTTCGGCAGCGTCAATGTCGCCGGCGCGATAACGCGCCCAGAAGCGGCGGCAATCGGTGCAAGCGCCGAGCCGCTCGCCACGATGCCGCCCGGTCATCATTGGTCCGGCAACGAGCATGATCGCCGGCCGGTCGGCCGAAACCGCGCCCATGAGCTGGGCCGGCACCGTTTTGTCGCACCCGCCCATCAGCACCACCGCGTCCATCGGCTGCGCGCGGATCATTTCCTCGGTGTCCATCGCCATCAGGTTGCGGTACTTCAGGCTGGTCGGGGTGAGAAAGACTTCGCCGAGCGAGATGGTCGGAAATTCCAACGGCAGCGCGCCGGCCGCGAGCACGCCGCGTTTGACCGCGCTCAACAGTTCGGGAAAGTGACGGTGGCAATTGTTGAAATCGGATCCGGTATAGGCGATCCCGACCACGGGCTTGTCCAGCATGTCGCGCGAATAGCCCATGGATTGCGCGAAGGAGCGCCGCAAATAGCGTGAAAAATCGCGATCGCCGTAGTCGGTGAGGCCGTGATCAAGGCCGGCAGTGCGGTCGGTCATGGTTCAATGTGATCCCAATGTTCAAGGGCATGATATTCAAGGGTAAGGCGCATAGGCCACACCGCTTGTTGACCGCTAAGCGGGCCGATATGGCCTCGACAAATACCCTAGAACGCTTCTAGAACTCTTCCGCAATACCTCCAATATCCAACCCGGCCGACAGCCGAACACGATCGCCAATGGCTTATCCCGACAATCGCCCGGAGATCGATTATCACGGCTATTTCGCCGGGGCGTTGGCGCGGCTGCGGACCGAGCGGCGCTATCGGGTATTCGCCGATCTGGAGCGTATCGCCGGGCGCTTCCCGCACGCGGTGTGGCATTCGCCGCAGGGGCCGAAAAACGTCGTCATCTGGTGCTCCAACGACTATCTCGGCATGGGCCAGCATCCGAAAGTCGTCGGCGCGATGGTCGAGACCGCGACCAGGATGGGCACCGGCGCCGGCGGCACCCGCAATATCTCCGGCAACAATCATCCGTTGGTGGAGCTTGAGCGCGAACTCGCCGACTTGCACCGCAAAGACGCCGCGCTGGTCTTCACGTCGGGATATGTTTCGAACGAAACCGGCATAGCGACGCTGGCGCGCTTGATGCCGAACTGCCTCATCTTGTCGGACGCGCTCAATCACAATTCCATGATCGAAGGCGTGCGCCAGGCGCATTGCGAGAAGCAAATCTTCCGCCACAACGATATGGCGCATCTGGAGCAGCTGTTGGC
>JBPYFG010000465.1:0-4637 GCA_051986365.1 Xanthobacteraceae bacterium | reverse complement strand
ACGGTCCCCATGAGATTTGCCAATGGCCAACAAAATGCTCATCGACGCGACCCATCCGGAGGAGACCCGGGTGGTGGTTTTGCGCGGCAACCGCGTCGAGGAATTCGACTTTGAATCTGCGCACCGCAAGCAATTAAGGGGCAACATTTATCTGGCGAAAGTGACGCGCGTCGAGCCGTCACTGCAAGCCGCTTTCGTCGACTACGGCGGCAACCGCCACGGTTTCCTCGCTTTCAGCGAAATCCATCCGGATTATTACCAAATCCCGATCGCTGATCGGCAGGCGCTCGTTGCCGAGGAAGAGCGCGCGCAGCGCGCCGCCGCGGACGATATGGAACGCGTGCCGCGACGAGTCCGCGAAGCCACCCCTTCGCGCCGCGATGACGATGTGATCCGCAGCGAGGCCGCAGAGCCGCTGGCCGGCGAGATCATTGAGCCAGATCAGTCCGCGCCGGAATCGGCCGACGCTGAGGGATCGAGCCAATACCCTGAACCCGAGCTCCTCACCGATGCGCCGGTCGAGGAAACGACCGCGCCGAGCTTCGAGAACGCGGCGCCGACGGCACCCGAGGAGGGAGCCTCGGCCGACGAAGTCGAGGCCGGCATTGCGCACGAGCCCGACAGCGAAGAGGACGCGATCGCCGGCGCGATCGAGGAGACTGAGGTCGCCCCGTCTATCCCGGCGGGCGAGAACGGCGAAGGCAGGCTTGCGACCGAGGCGCGCGCGCTCGAAGGCAATGGCGAGGAAGAAGAGACGGCTGAAGAGGTCGTGGAATCCGTCGGCGGCGCCGATGCATTGGAAGAGGTCCCGGATCGCGCCCCGCGCTTTCGGCGTCAATATAAGATCCAGGAGGTGATCAAGCGCCGGCAGGTTATGCTGGTGCAGGTGGTCAAGGAAGAGCGCGGCACCAAAGGCGCGGCGCTGACAACTTATCTGTCACTGGCCGGACGCTATTCGGTGTTGATGCCGAATACGGCGCGGGGCGGCGGCATCAGCCGCAAAATCACCAATCCCGACGACCGCGCGCGGCTGCGCGAAGCGGCCGCCGAACTCGAAGTGCCGGAGGGCATGGGCGTGATCCTGCGCACCGCCGGCGCCAGCCGCACCAAGATCGAGATCAGGCGCGATTTCGAATATCTGCTGCGGATGTGGGAGACGGTACGCGACCTGACGCTCAAATCGACGGCGCCCAAGCTGGTTTATGAGGAAGGCTCGCTGGTCAAACGCTCGCTGCGCGATCTTTACACCAAGGATGTCGATGAAGTCCTGGTCGCGGGCGCGGACGCCTATCATGAGGCCAAGGAATTCATGCGCATGCTCATGCCGAGCCATGCCAAGAACGTGAAGCTTTACACCGACAGCCAGCCGCTGTTGTCGCGATACGGGGTCGAGAACCAGCTTGACGCCATGTTCTCGCCCGTCGTGCAGCTGCGGTCAGGCGGCTATGTCGTGCTCAACCAAGCCGAGGCGCTGGTGGCGATTGACGTCAATTCCGGGCGCGCGACCCGCGAGCATCATATCGAGGACACCGCGTTCAAAACCAATTTGGAGGCGGCGGACGAGATCGCGCGGCAACTGCGTTTGCGCGATCTCGCCGGATTGATCGTCATTGACTTCATCGACATGGATGAAAAGCGCAACAATCGCGCGGTCGAGCGACGACTCAAGGAGTGTCTCAAACACGATCGCGCGCGCATCCAGGTCGGCCGCATTTCGCATTTCGGCCTGCTCGAAATGTCACGGCAGCGCATTCGCACCAGCGTGCTCGAGAGCTCGACCGAGAAATGCCCTTATTGCGGCGGCAGCGGCCATGTCCGCTCGGTCTCGTCGCTGGCCCTGCAGGTGCTGCGCGCGCTCGAAGATCATCTGATCAGAGGCGCAACGCACAATCTGATCGCGCGCACGCGTCCCGACGTCGCGCTCTATGTGCTCAATCAAAAGCGTGCGCATTTGCGCGGACTGGAAGACCGGTTCGCCATCACCATTACCATCACCGCGGATGAAACCGTTCGGGCGCCGCAGACTTTTGTCATCGATCGCGGCGAGCAGGTGCATACGCCCGAAGCGGCAAAAGCGATTTCCGAGCGGGCTCAAGCCCCGGTCGCGCCGTTGGAAGAAGAGGACGATCTCGAGGAGATCGGCGCCGAGGCAAGCGAGGCGGAAGAGGCCGACAGCGAAGCCGAGATTGGCATTCCCGCCGTCGCTGAAACGGGCGAAGGCGGATCGCGCCGGCGACGCCGGCGTCGCCGCCGCGGACGCGGCGGTGGCGAACAGCATGACCAAACCAAGCCGCATGTCGAGCAGATCGCGATCACCGAGCAGGGCCGTGATCGCACCTATGATGAGGCCGCGGAGGCTCACGACACGATGCCGGACGAAGCCATGGTCGAAACAACCGCTGGCTTTGCAACCGAGCCGGATGAGAGCCGCGATCAACCGCGCCGTGACGACCGCCGCCGCCGCCGTGGCCGCCGCGGCGGCCGCCGCAATCGGCAGCGCAATGGCGAGCGCAGCTATGCCGGGAGCGATCAATCCGGGCACTACGAGCAAGACGAATTCGCTCCCGCGGACCAATTCACTGCGCCCGCACCGGCCGAACCTGAGCTTTCACATGCCGTTGCCGATCTCGATTCGCCGCCACCCGAGCGCGCCGAGCTGCCTGAGCGCTCAGCACCACCCGACGCGTCGCCGGCCATGTCACCTGCCATGTCACCTGCCACGTCACCTGCCACATCACCTACCACGTCACCTACCCTCCCCCCTGCCGCGGTCGAACAGCCGGAAACGGCCCGTCGGCGCTCGACGGTTCGCGAACCTGCGCCGGGCGCTGGCGGCGAAGCTGCGGGGAAGGATCCGGTCGGGCCGGCGGCATCGCAGGGACAGGAGCCAGTGGTTACCGAAACCGGCGAGGCTTCCGAAAGCGAACGGCCGCGCCGTACCGGCTGGTGGTCCCGGCGCTTTGGCTAAACAATGAAGAGCGGCTGGGTCGATCGCGACGCGGAAGCGATCGTGGCGGACGGCGCCAAAGCCGGGATCGACCCCGATCTGTCATTGCGCATCTATACGACGCGCCTGTTAGGCCGCGATCCGAAGCTTGTGCTGCACGGCGGCGGCAACACCTCGCTCAAGACCAAGATGCGCGACCTTCTCGGCGCCGAAGTCGCTGTGTTGCGCGTCAAAGCGTCCGGCGCCGACATGGCGTCGATCGGGCCGACCGGTTTTCCCGCGCTGCGGCTTGAACCGATGCGGGCGCTGCGCGCGCTGGCGACGATCGGCGACGAAGAACTCGTTGGCATCGAGCGCGCCAATCTGGTCGATCCGCGCGCGCCGAATCCGTCCGTCGAGGTCATGCTGCACGCCTTTCTGCCGCACAAATTCATCGACCACACCCACGCGACCGCGGTGTTGAGCGTCATCGACCAACCGCGTGGCGAACAAATTTGTGCGCAACTTTTTGGCGAGCGCATGGCCTTCGTTCCGTACCTGCTGCCGGGATTTGGACTTGCCAAAAAGGCCATCGAGGTTTTCGAGCGCACGCCGGATTGCGAAGGCCTGATCTTGAGCAAGCACGGGCTTGTCACCTTCGGCGAAACGGCGCGTGAGGCTTACGAGCGCATGATCGGGTTTGTCTCGCGCGCAGAGGATTTCATCGCGCGCAACCGCAAGTCCGTCGCAGTCGCGCCGACCACAAGTCGGCCACCGCCGGTCGCGGACGTCGCGCCGATCGTGCGCGGGGTGTGCAGCGAGAAAGACGACAAGACCGAGGGCGCGTGGCGTCGTCTGGTGCTCGAATTCCGCACCGGCGAGGCGATTCTGGATTTTCTTAGCGGCAAAGACCTGCCGCGATTGAGCCAAGCCGGCGTGATCACGCCGGATCACACGATCCGCACCAAGAATTGGCCCTTAGTTCTCGACGCGCCCGAGCCGGAGCGCATGGCCGAATTCACGCTCAGCGCGCGCGAAAAAGCGCAAGAATTCACAAAGCGTTACCATGACTATTTCGCGCGCCACAATAAGCGCGCCGGTGGCAACAAAACGCCGCTTGATCCCCTGCCCCGGGTCGCGCTCGTGCCTGGGCTGGGCCTGTTCGGCTTGGGCCGCACCAGACAGGACGCCGTCATTGCCGCCGACATCGCCGAGGACTGGATCGAATGCTTGACCGATGCCGAGGCGATCGGGCGTTTTGAATCGATCTCCGAAGCCGACATGTTCGATTGCGAATATTGGCCGCTTGAACAGGCGAAGCTTGGCGCACGCAGAGAGCCGCCGCTCGCCGGACAAGTTGCCGCGATAACCGGCGCCGGCGGCGCGATTGGGGCTGCGACCGCAAAGTGCTTCGCTGCGGCCGGCGCCGAGGTTGCACTGCTTGACCTCGATCGCGCCGCCGCGCGCGACCAAGCCAATGCGGTCGGCGGCGATGCGCTGCCGCTTTCCTGCGATGTCACCGATGGCGGATCGGTCAGCGCGGCGTTCGCGAAGATCGCGGAGCATTTCGGCGGGGTTGATATTGTTGTCTCCAATGCCGGCGCCGCTTGGCAGGGCCGCATTGGCGAGGTCGACGAAGACATTCTGCACAAGAGCTTTGAGCTGAATTTCTACGGCCACCAGCGCGTCGCCCAAGCCGCGGTGCGGATCA
>JBPYFG010000464.1:0-3500 GCA_051986365.1 Xanthobacteraceae bacterium | reverse complement strand
ACCAAGTCGGGCGTCGATATCTACCGGCTGATGAAGTACCAGCGCTCCAACCAGTCGACCTGCATCAACCAGCGTCCGCTGGTGAAGGTCGGCGACGTCGTCAAGAAGGGCGACATCATCGCCGATGGCCCGTCGACCGATCTCGGCGAGCTCGCGCTCGGCCGCAATGTGCTGGTCGCGTTCATGCCGTGGAACGGCTACAACTTCGAAGACTCGATCCTGCTCTCCGAGCGGATCGTGAAGGATGACGTGTTTACGTCAATCCACATCGAAGAATTCGAGGTGATGGCGCGCGACACCAAGCTCGGCCCCGAGGAAATCACCCGTGACATTCCGAACGTCTCGGAAGAAGCGCTGAAAAATCTCGACGAGGCCGGCATCGTCTATATCGGCGCGGAAGTGCGCGCCGGCGACATCCTGGTCGGCAAGATCACGCCGAAGGGCGAGAGCCCGATGACGCCGGAAGAAAAGCTGTTGCGCGCGATCTTCGGCGAAAAGGCCTCCGACGTTCGCGACACCTCGCTGCGGGTGCCGCCCGGCGTGCAGGGCACGATCGTGGAAGTGCGCGTGTTCAACCGCCACGGCGTCGACAAGGACGAGCGTGCGCTGGCGATCGAGCGGGAGGAGATCGAGCGCCTCGCCAAGGACCGCGACGACGAGCAGGCGATCCTCGACCGCAACGTCTACAGCCGTCTCGCCGAGCTCCTCGAAAACCGACAGGGCATCGCCGGTCCGAAGGGCTTCAAGAAGGACACCAAGATCACGCGTGCGGTTCTGGAAGAGTATCCGAAATCGCAGTGGTGGCTGTTTGCCTCGCCGAACGACAAGCTGATGGCCGAGATCGAGGCCATGCGCAAGCAGTACGACGAGTCGAAGAAGGGTCTCGAGCAGCGCTTTCTCGACAAGGTCGAGAAGCTGCAGCGCGGCGACGAATTGCCGCCGGGCGTGATGAAGATGGTGAAAGTCTTTGTCGCGGTGAAGCGCAAGATCCAGCCCGGCGACAAGATGGCCGGCCGCCACGGCAACAAGGGCGTGGTGTCCAAGATCGTGCCGGTCGAGGACATGCCGTTCCTCGAGGACGGCACGCATGCCGATATCGTGCTCAATCCGCTGGGCGTGCCCAGCCGCATGAACGTCGGCCAGATTCTGGAAACGCATCTCGGTTGGGCCTGCGCGGGTCTCGGCAAGCGCATCGCCCAGACGGTCGATGCCTATTATGCGAAGCAGGACGTCAAGCCGCTGAAGGAGACCTTGAAGAAGATCTATGGCGACGACGACACGATCAAATCGTTGAATGACAACGAGCTGATCGAGCTCGGCCGTAACCTGAGCCATGGCGTGCCGATCGCGACACCCGTGTTCGACGGCGCCAAGGAGACCGACATCGAGGAGATGCTGAAGCTTGCCGGTCTCGACGCCTCCGGCCAGTCGACGGTCTATGACGGTCGCACCGGCGATCCCTTCGATCGCAAGGTGACCGTCGGCTACATCTACATGCTCAAGCTGCACCATCTGGTCGACGACAAGATCCATGCCCGTTCGATCGGTCCGTACTCGCTCGTCACCCAGCAGCCGCTGGGCGGCAAGGCGCAGTTCGGCGGACAGCGGTTCGGCGAAATGGAGGTGTGGGCGCTGGAAGCCTACGGCGCGGCGTATACGCTGCAGGAAATGCTGACGGTGAAGTCCGACGACGTCGCCGGCCGCACCAAGGTGTACGAGGCGATCGTGCGCGGCGACGACACGTTCGAGGCCGGTATCCCCGAGTCCTTCAACGTGCTGGTCAAGGAAATGCGCTCGCTCGGCCTCAACGTGGACCTGCACAATTCCAAGGTCGGTCCGGCGCCGACCTCGGAGGCTGCCGAATAGAGTGATCAATCCGTGCCCGGCGCCATCGCCGGGCATCGGCGCCTTGCCGTGCGAAGCCGGCAGGGTGCCCGCGACGAGAGAAGAGATTGTCGAATTTGCTGCCGGAGGCGACCGGCACGCGAGGAGAAGACGATGAACCAAGAGATTATGAATCTTTTTAACCCGACGACTCCGGCTCAGGTCTTCGACCAGATCCGGATTTCGATCGCGTCTCCCGAGAAGATTCTGTCCTGGTCCTACGGCGAAATCAAAAAGCCGGAGACCATCAATTACCGAACGTTCAAGCCCGAGCGCGACGGCCTGTTCTGCGCGCGCATCTTCGGGCCGATCAAGGACTATGAGTGCTTGTGCGGCAAGTACAAGCGCATGAAGTACAAGGGCATCATCTGCGAGAAGTGCTCGGTCGAGGTTACGCTCTCGCGCGTGCGGCGCGAGCGCATGGGCCATATCGAGCTCGCAGCTCCGGTCGCCCACATCTGGTTCCTGAAGTCGCTGCCGTCGCGCATCGGCCTTCTGCTCGACATGACGCTGAAGGATCTCGAGCGCATCCTGTACTTCGAATATTACGTCGTCCTCGAGCCGGGTCTCACCTCGCTCAAGGACCGTCAGCTCCTTTCCGAAGACGAGTATCTGAAGGCGCAGGATGAGTTCGGCCAGGACAGCTTCACCGCCATGATCGGCGCCGAAGCGATCCGCGAGTTGTTGAAGGGTCTCGACCTCGAGAAGCTCGAGGTCAGCCTGCGTGCCGAGATGGCGGATACCGATTCCGACATCAAGCACAAGAAGCTCGCCAAGCGCCTGAAGATCGTCGAGGCATTCCGCCATTCCGGCAACAAGCCGGAGTGGATGATCCTGACCGTCGTGCCGGTCATTCCGCCGGACCTGCGTCCGCTGGTGCCGCTCGATGGCGGCCGCTTCGCCACCTCGGACCTCAACGACCTCTATCGCCGCGTGATCAACCGCAACAACCGCTTGAAGCGGCTGATGGAGCTGCGCGCGCCCGACATCATCATTCGCAACGAAAAGCGGATGCTGCAGGAGGCGGTCGACGCATTGTTCGACAACGGCCGCCGCGGCCGCGTCATCACCGGCGCCAACAAGCGTCCGCTGAAGTCGCTCGCCGACATGCTCAAGGGAAAGCAGGGGCGTTTCCGCCAGAACCTGCTCGGCAAGCGCGTCGACTATTCCGGTCGTTCGGTGATTGTGGTCGGCCCCGAACTCAAGCTGCATCAGTGCGGGTTGCCGAAGAAGATGGCGCTCGAACTGTTCAAGCCGTTCATCTATTCGCGCCTCGACGCCAAGGGCCTGTCGGCGACCGTCAAGCAGGCTAAGAAGCTGGTCGAGAAGGAGAAGCCCGAAGTCTGGGACATCCTCGACGAGGTGATCCGCGAGCATCCGGTGCTGCTCAACCGCGCCCCGACCCTGCACCGCCTCGGCATCCAGGCGTTCGAGCCGATCCTGATCGAAGGCAAGGCGATCCAGCTTCACCCGCTGGTCTGCACGGCCTTCAACGCCGACTTCGACGGCGACCAGATGGCGGTCCACGTGCCACTGTCTGAAAAGGCAGTCTGGGAAGCGCGGCAGCTGATGCTGGCCTCGCGCAACCTGCTCAAGCCGGCGGACGGCGAACCCAT
>JBPYFG010000463.1:0-10356 GCA_051986365.1 Xanthobacteraceae bacterium | reverse complement strand
GATCGTGCTCAATGCCGACCCGGCCGGAACGCACGAGCTCCGGACTGATGTGGTGATTGTCCGTTATCCCGACCGCTACGTCGACAAACGCGGCACCGAGATGTGGGACAAAGTTATGAGCCAGCTGGCCGCCGGCGATTCCGAGCGCAGGAAAATCGCCTAGCCATGATGGACGAATACACCAAGCGCCGGCTGGCGGAATTGCACGCAGCCGCTCCGGTCAAACGCAAGAAGGCTAAACCGTTCGCTGTGGTCGAGCTCGACGCGGCTGCCAAGGCCTTCGCGGCTATGAATTGCTCAAAGGCGATGGTGTACGTGTGGTTGGTACACCGAGCGCGGATGACCGGAAAGCGCACCGTCGACGTGCCGAACGGGGTGCTAGCCGAATACGGTGTGGCTCGCGAGACCAAGCGCCGAGCCTTGAAGGAGCTGGAGGCCGGCGGCGTGATCGCGATCGACCAGCGATCCCGCAAAACACCGACCGTGACCCTGATTGGGTGAGAAATGGCGGCGAAGAGACAATACAGCCCGCGCAAGCCGACGCTATTGAGTATAGCCAAGCAGGCGCAGAAAGCCGGCATTGCGGTTGCGCGGTGCGAGGTCGAGCCTAGTGGAAAAATTATCGTCATCACTTCCAAGGGCGAGTCCCGCGGTGTAGAGCCGAACCTGTGGGATGCGGAAATCGCTAAGCTGAGAGCAGCGACTCCAAGAGGGAGGGGGCAACAATGAGCAAACTGCATCTGCGATATGTGCAGTCTTTTGGCGGATACCACTACTTCCGCCGCCGGGGGTGGCCCCGCATCCCGCTTCGGGGGGTCGTGGGCTCGACGGAATTCATGGAGGCGTATCAGCAGGCCCTAGCCGCTGCCCCCGTCGCCATCGGTGCCGGCAAACGCAGCAAGCCCGGCTCCGTCTCCGCTGCCATTGCCGAGTATTACGGCTCGCAGGCCTTCCGCTCTCTCTCCGGCGGCACACCCGCGAGCCGCCGAGCAATCCTCGAAAAATTTCGCGACAAGCACGGTCACCTTCCGCTGGCATCGCTGCCCAAGGAATTCGTCGTCGCGCTGATCGACACCATGACACCGCACGAGGCCAAGAATTGGCTCAAGGCGATCCGTCACTTCATGACGTGGTGCGTTGAGAGAAAGCTTGCGCGCCACGACCCGACCTCGGGCGTCCGCGTCAAATTGCCGAAGTCCGATGGGTTCCACACCTGGACCGAAGACGAGATCGCCCGGTTCGAGGCGCACCATCCCATCGGCTCCAAGGCCCGTCTGGCGCTTGCGCTCGGGCTGTACACGGCACAGCGCCGGGGCGATGTGGTGCGTATCGGCCGTCAGCACATTAAGGACAATACGCTCACGGTCAGGCAGACGAAGACCGGCACGACGCTGACGATTCCCGTTCACTCCGATCTCGCGGCAATCATCGCCGCCACACCGATCGGGCATCTTACCTTGCTGACGACTAGGGCCGGCCGCAGCTACGGCCCGAAGTTCAGCGACCAATTCCGAGTTTGGTGCGATGCCGCTGGATTGCCGCCGCACTGCTCATTCCATGGTTTGCGCAAGGCAGCATGCACCCGGCTCGCCGATGCCGGATGTACGGCGCATGAGATTGCGAGCATCAGCGGCCACCGAACGTTGAAGGAAGTCGAGCGCTACACCAGGGCGGCCGATCGGGCGCGGCTCGCCTGCGCGGCGATGAAACGGATTGGCAACAAAAGTGTCAAACCGGAGCCGGATGAAGTGTCAAAACCCTTGACACCATTGGCGAAAACTGCCGAGGGATAACCCGGAACGGGTCGACCCGGCGCGGAGTAAGCCAAACTGCCAAATCCGGGCCGTAATCTTTGCCGAAGGTGCCGGCTGGCGGGGACGATTTGAAACAAACTCGAAAGGTCGCCGCGGTACAAAACACAGGCGAAGCCTGCTCGGCAGGGGAGGGCTGGTCACCCCTGGTGAGCCGCGCTGCGGCGGATGGTCTGGCCTTGGAGAGGTTTTCATGAGCGCCTCGCGATTGCAGAGTGCTTGCGGCGGTGCGGCCTTTGCCGCGCTTACGCTTGCGGCCTGTACGTCCAATACGCCGCCCCTGGAACAGTCCGCGGCCACCGCGCCGATGACGCAGCCGGCAATTCCATCGCAATACCGTCCGGAAGAAATCGTCGGCCGCTGGGGCTACGGCGCCTTTCACAATGAGGCCGACTTAGCCCGCACCGCCGCCGCGGCCCGCGGTCAATGCGGCCAGCCTGTCGAGATCACGCGCGGGGCCAATGGCGGGGTAATGATGTATCTCGCCGATAGTGCGCAGCTGCAGGAGCTGGCGCTTAAAGGATCGAGCAACGGAAAGAACTATATCGGTCCACCAGGCAATGCCGGCGGTCCGCAGGATCGCGAGATCGTCTCGTTCGATGGCCGCAGCATGGTGCTGCGCTGGATGGATCCGGAAGTCGCCGGCCGCTATGGCACTGGCGTCTATGTGCGCTGCGCGCCGGAAGGTGTGGCGCGCGCCGGGGCCAAGCCCAAACCTGCTGCACAGTAACAGCTGCGCAACAGCCTGACGCCAACAGACCTTCGTCAATGCCGATTGCCACGCGCCGGCAACTCGGCGATGCATGGCGTCAGCGGTGTTGTAACGATTCCGGATTTCTCACATCGTCCGGCGGTCGCCTCTTTGCCCTCCTGTTTCGTCGGACCAACGGACGCTCATGCCAAGCCCTGGCGCATTCATGTTTGGTCCCTGGCGCGCCGTCAGCGTTCTCGGCATTACCCAAATTCTGTCCTGGGGAGCGCTGTTTTACCCACCGGTGCTGACGGTGCCGCTGATCGCCGCCGACCATGGCTGGTCGCCGCCCTTTGCCATGGCGGGATTTTCCGTCGGATTGTTCGTCGGCGGCTTGTGCGCCCGCTATGTGGGCACCGCGATTGATCGCTTCGGTGGCCATGTGGTGATGCCGGTCGGCTCGCTGATCGGCGCCGCAGGTCTTGTTGCGCTGGCTTGGGCGCCTGGTGTCGCGAGCTACTTTGCCGCCTGGATCACGATCGGCATTGCCATGGCGGCATCGCTTTATGATCCGGCTTTCGCGACGCTCGGCCGGATCTTCGGCAGCGCGGCGCGAGCGCCGATCACAGTGCTCACGCTCGCCGGTGGCTTCGCTTCGACCGTGAGCTGGCCGGTAACGCAATTTCTCATTCAAACTGTCGGTTGGCGCGATGCTTACCTGGTCTATGCGGCGCTGCTGGCGGCTCTGGCCGCGCCGCTCCACGCTTTTGCGCTGCCGCGCCAATCTGCCGGCAGCGCATCGCACAACGTGGCGGCCACCGACAAGCAAACCAAAGTCTTCGTGCCCGCGCATGGTTTTGCTTTTATTCTCGTAGCGGCGGGCTTTGCGTCCTATGCCTTTGTGCCTTCGGCACTGTCCGCTCAGCTCCTTGCTATTTTTCACCGCTTCGGTTTGGCGCCGGCGACCGTCGTCGCGATTGGTATGTTGTTTGGTCCGGCGCAGGTTCTGGCGCGGATCTGTGAATTGTCGTTTGCACGGCGATTGCATCCACTATTGATCGCCCGCTGTGCGGTCGGTTTGCTGGTCACGGCTTTCGTGCTGCTGGCGCTGTTGCCGTTTTCCGCGGCCTTGGCGGCGATGTTTGCGGTCATGTTCGGTATGGCCAACGGACTTTTGACCATCGCCCGCGGCACGGTCCCGCTCGCTTTGTTTGGCGCTGCCGGCTACGGCCGGCTTATGGGCCGGATCGGCGGTCCCTATCTTGTGGTCCAGGCCGCGGCGCCGGTGGTGGTCACTTTCGTCGCCGATCGCGCCTCCGACGCGATCGGCCTCGCTTTGGTGGCGGCGTTCGCCGCGATTGCGCTTGTTTGTTTCGTGCTGATCCGCCAGCCGTCTTAATTTGAAGCGCGCAATATTTAAACAAAATCAGCGCGTGAAGGTCGGGACCAAAGTCGTGATCATCTAAGAAAGCGAAGCCAGCGCATAGCCGCGCTCGGCCATTAATCGCGGAAAGCGATCGCTGAGAAAAAACGCATATTCACGTTCGCGCAAGTCGGTCAGCGGGTCGAGCTCACGCAATTCTTGATCGACTTTTCCGGGATGACACATCAGTAAGCCGCCGTCAGGCAGGCCGTCGAGAAAATCATCAAATAATTTGCTGAAATCGGCATCGGGGCGAAACGAATAGGTGCCGGCAAAGGCCGGATTGGTCCGCACCCCGTGCTGCGCAGCAAGCCGGCGCAGGCGCGCGCTCAATGCGTCAAGGATATAACCTTTCGGATCGGCGAGGCTTTTTGGCGCCGAAGCCGTGCGGCCGCATTGCCGCAGCCACGCTCGCGGCGCCTCCTGTTTGATCACGCGTAAGAGCGCGTCGCTAATCTGCGGGAAGACGTGAATATGCTGATGGCCATCGACATAATCAGGATTGCGGTCGAAGGCGTTGCGAAACGCCGTAAACTGGCTGGCAATCTCGGCTTCGAGCCGTGAGGGGTCGAGGCGATGCACAAGGCCGCGGCCGGCCATGCCGTTTAGCGGCAGGAACGCGCCGTTGCGTCGCGGCGCGAAATCGGTCAGCGGATGGAACGGCGCGGTGAGCGTCAGATGCAGCCCGATGGCCGCGCGCGAGGTTGCCGCTTCGCGCAAAGCTGTCGCTTCGTTTTCGGAAAAGCTTGGTGTCACCACCATGACCGACGCCGCATTGATTCTGTGGCGCACAACCAGATCGCGAATCGCGGCGCTGACCGCCGGCGATATGCCGTAATCGTCCGCGCACAGCCAAATGTGCCGCAACGCTGAATTCATTCGGCCGCAGTACGCGTGTCGGCTTGTTTGTCCGCTCCACCGAGCTTTATCTCGTGCTCGGCGACGAAGTAGACCGGACGGCCTTTGATCTCTTCGAGAATCTTACCGATATATTCGCCGACCACGCCGATCATGATTAGCTGGACGCCGCCGAGCACCATCACGCCGACAAAAAGCGATGGGTAGCCGGGCACGGCGATGCCATAGACGAGCGTCTCATAGATGATCTGGAGCCCGTAGAAGAAGGCAACCAGCGCGAGCACTGTTCCGATCACGGTGGCGAGGCGGAGCGGCGCCACTGAAAACGCCGTGACGCCATCAATCGACAGGCCGAT
This sequence comes from Xanthobacteraceae bacterium, assembly GCA_051986365.1. Classification (GTDB taxonomy): domain Bacteria; phylum Pseudomonadota; class Alphaproteobacteria; order Rhizobiales; family Xanthobacteraceae; genus BOG-931. The sequence goes on along the minus strand of JBPYFG010000463.1, from coordinate 5,217 downwards.
CAAGCGGCGCAGATCCCAGGTGCTGCGGCCTTCAGCGCGGGCCTCGGGCTCGTAGTCGATCCGCATCTGGCGAAAGCCGATCCAGCTCGACAATCCTTTGAAAAACCGGTTGCGTTCTGGAAGCTGACGCAGCGCATTGGCGGCGCGCGGCGACAGCAAGCGGAAATCGCCCGCGTCTTCAGGAATTTTCGGCCGCGCGCCCCAATTGAGGAGAATATAAAAGGTTTTCACTGCGGCACGGCGGATCAGCGACTCGTTGGCGCGATGTGCCTTGGCGGTATAGACGACATCACAATCTTCATCGAGCCAATGGGCGACCAGTGTCTCAATCAGCGATGTCGGATGTTGACCGTCACCATCAATGAAAAGCACCGCGCCGCGGCGTGCATGATCAAGCCCGGCGAGCAGCGCCGCCTCCTTGCCGAAATTGCGCGACAGCGAAATGACCTGCACGTCAATTGCGGTGGCCGGAACCTCGCGCGCAACAGCAAGCGTGCCGTCGCGGCTGCCGTCGTCAACGTAGATCACCTCACACGCAAGCCCGCGGGTCTCATTCAGCCGCTTGGCTACCTCCATGAGGCGTGCGTGCAGGCGTTGGAGCGTCGCCGCCTCGTTATAGAGCGGCACCACGATCGAAAGCCCCTGCGCGGCGGTATCAGCCGTTTGACGGTCGCGCGGCAAGGAGGTGATTTTGGCATCCGCGGCGGTCATCTGTTTGCTCCTCGGGGCTCGCTTATAGCGGCTTCCGGGCCATGTCGCCACGTCGCACGTTGTCCCGGCTGCGCGGCCGGCCCGGGTCAAAAAATGCGGCCAGCGTTGACCTAGGTCAAAAGCAACCCCTGCGTCGGTGCAATAGGGCCTTTTGGGAAGGAAGCCTTACGAGCGGACCTGCGATGTTGATTGGTCAAGATCATTGTCTTGGCCGTGATCGTCGGCGCGTTCGTCCTGTTCGCAGGCAGGATCGGCCTGCGACGATTATCGCGCCCAGCAGCTGGCGCGCCGCATCTGCGACGGCCCGTGCGTGAACTCGCGCTAATCCAGCGGCGTATTATTCAGCCGCGCTCTGCTTGGCCATATCCGCTTGCGCGGCGAGGCGGTCCATGCGGCGCGTCGAACTGCGGATGATCTCGGTCTCGCGCTCGAACTCCTTCATCTTTTCCGCCCAGGTCTGCGCCAGCAGCCGATGACCGCTGCTTTTCGCCTGATGGTGCAGTTTTCGCGCCAGCGCCGCGCGCTCCTCGAGCGCCCGCACTGCGCTCGCCAGTGCGCGCCGCAAATTGTCGTCGAGCGCAAGACTCATCACCTCGGCCGTATAGGTGTGGCCGACATGGCAACGGAAGCGCGACAGATCGCCTTCGTCGATTTCCCACATCACACCGCCGCAATCCGGGCAGGCCAGCACCGAGCGGCGGCCAAACTTATCCATCTGATCCATGTCGCTTCGTCCAGTTCGCGCGACCTCCACCTCAAATTGAACGTTGCGCGGCAGCGCCTTCGTCTCGCCGACCGGTTCGTGCACAAGGCTCGTCAATAAAGCCGGCATATCCTCCAACCGCACAATGTGATCGGGCTTGGCGCGATTCAAGGCCGTCAACGGCATTTCGGCATAGGCCGCATTCTTCGGGTCCTGCACCACGGTGATGCCGCCCGACTGGCGGATGGCCCACAAGCCGGAGGCGCCGTCACCCAAAGTGCCGGTGAGGACGACTCCGATCGTGCGAGAACCGCAGCACACCGCTGCGGAACGCAGCATCGGGTCGATGGCGGGACGCGCGTTATTTTCACGCGGCCCCTCGCCAAGCGAGATACGGTCACCATCGACGACAAGGTGACGATCCGGCGGTGCGATACAGATGTGCGACTTTCGTAAGGGATCGCCATGGCTGGCAAAGGTCGCGGGCAGGGGGCCGGCGTGCGTCAACACTTCGTCGAGTGACGATCGGCTGTGGCTCGGCAGGTGAATGGTCAGAAGAACCGACGCCGGCAGATTGCGCTGCAACCGGCCGGCAAGGAAAATGAGAGCTTCGACGCCGCCAGCGGAGGTGCCGATGGCAAGAATGTCGCGGTTCGCCATGCCATCTCCCTGCGGCCCTCACACTCGTCTATGGCAACGGTTCGTGTCACTCCCGGGTTCCGTGCGGTATCGCACGAAACGCCGTTGCACGTCGGCGTACAATCTTTCGTGCAATTTGCCTCTGCCGCGATATGCTCGGGGCGGCGGCGGGGACTGATAGTGAAGGTGGACCGTGGCAAACGAAAATAACCAAAAATCCGGTTCCAAGCCCGGAAATGGAAATAACGATAAGCTTCCCGCTATCGTTGCGATCGGCGCCTCGGCAGGCGGCGTTCAAGCTCTGCAAAGCTTGTTCGCGGCCCTGCCAAAGGATACCGGCGCCGCGTTCGTCGTCGTCGTGCACCTCGATCCCGAGCACCGCAGCGAACTGGTCAACATCATCGCCGCGCGCACGCGCATGCCGGTGATCGAGATCGGCACGCGGCAGCATTTGGAAGCCAATCACGTCTATGTCATTCCGCCAGATCGCCGGCTGCAAATGGTCGATCATGAGATTTCCGCGCTTGAATTCGATGAGCCGCGCGGGCAACGCTCGCCAATCGATCTGTTCTTCCGCTCGCTGGCCGAAAAACTGGGCGACGGCTTTGCCGTCATCTTGAGCGGCGCCGGCGCCGATGGCGCCATCGGGGTGCGCGCAGTGAAAGAGGCCGGCGGCATCATCCTGATTCAGGATCCGAACGAGGCCGAATATGCCTCGATGCCGCGCAGCGCTATTGCCACGGGCGTTGCCGATTTCGTCATGCCGGTGCGCGATATCGCCAAGCGGCTCATCGATCTCATCCGGATCAAGGAAAGCGTATCGGTTCCCGACATCCGCAGTTTCGACGAGGAACTGCTGCGGCGCATCCTTGCGCATCTGCGAGTGCGCACCGGGCACGATTTTTCAAAATACAAGCGCTCGACCGTGCTGCGCCGCGTGGCGCGGCGCATGCAAGTGACTCGCGCCGACGATCTGAAAGAATATTACGACGTGATGCGCGACAATCCCGAAGAGGCGCAGGCGCTGCTCGGCGATTTGTTGATCTCGGTCACGACCTTTTTTCGGGATGTCGGCGCATTCGACAAAATCGCCAAAGACACCATTCCCGAACTGTTCAAGAACAAACAGGTGGAGGAAACAATCCGGATATGGGTATCCGGCTGCGCCACGGGCGAGGAAGCCTACACGTTCGCGATCTTGCTGTTGGAAGAGGCGGCCAAGCACCCGCTTCGCCCGCCGATCCAGGTGTTCGGCTCGGATCTCGATTCCCGGGCGCTTGCCTCGGCGCGCGAAGGCCGCTTTCCGCTCACGATCGAAGCCGACGTCAGCGAGGAGCGGCTGCGCCGCTTCTTCACGCGAGAGGGCGATCACTACCGCATTCGCCAGGAAGTCCGCGACATCGTCCTGTTCGCCGTTCATGACCTGCTCAAGGACCCGCCATTTTCACATATCGATCTGATCTCTTGCCGCAACGTGCTGATCTACCTCGACCGCGAATTGCAGGAGCAGGTGTGCAGCACATTCCATTATGCGCTCAATCCAGGCGGCTTTGTTTTTCTTGGCGCATCGGAGACGGCCGAAAATCCGCCCGGCTTGTTCCGTAGCGTTGATCGCGCCGCGCGCATCTATCAGTCGACCGCGGTGGTCGGCGACAAGCCGCGGCTATTGCCGCGCTTACTCGGACCAGTCCGCGGCCGCGAACAGGTCATCCAGCTCGGCCGGGCAATGAGCCCGACCGTGGCCCTCGGCGAAGCGGCCATGCATCGGCGTGCCATCGAGCAGGTCGCTCCGCCGAGCATGCTGATCGATGAATCGCACCGCGTCATTCATCTTTCCGAAAATGCCGGGCGCTTTCTGATGCCCTCCGGCGGTCCGCTAAGCGGTGATGCCGTCGATCTGGTGCGGCCCGAACTACGCTTCGAATTGCGCTCCGCGCTCAATCGCGTGTTCGAGCAGCGTGAAAGTACGCTCAGCTTGCCGATCCTGGTGCGCTTCAACGGCTCGCCGCATCGGGTGCACCTCCTCGTCAAGCCGGTTGCCGAAAATGAAAGCACCGAGCCGCGCAACGCGGTCGCGATTTTCATCGAGGGCGAGCCGGTGGACGAGAACTTGGTCTCGCTCGACCGCCAAACCAGCGACGAGACGGTGCGGCGCCTGACCCAAGAGCTGGAATTGACGCAGAGCCGGCTACGCACCGTTCGCGAGGAGTCCGACGCCGCCAACGAGGAATTGCGAGCCGCCAACGAAGAACTGCAGTCGATCAACGAAGAATATCGCTCGACCTCCGAAGAGCTTGAAACCAGCAAGGAAGAGCTACAGTCGATCAATGAAGAGCTGCAGACGGTCAACAGCGAGTTGAAACTCAAGCTCGAGGCGATTTCGCGCGCCCACAGCGATTTGCAGAACTTGGTCGCGGCCACCGATATCGGCACCTTGTTCCTCGATGCAACTCTGCGCATCAAACGCTTCACCGAGCGGGTCACCGACCTGTTCAGCATCACGCAAATGGACGAGGGGCGGCCGATCACCGATTTCGCCCACCAGCTCGAATACGAAGATTTCGTCAAGGACGCCCGCACCGTGCTCGCCGATCTCGCGCCGGTGCGCCGCGAAATCCGCAGTCGAAGCGGTCGCTGGTACGATACGCGGCTGCGCCCTTATCGTACGGTCGACGACAAGATCGATGGCGTGGTGATTACTTTTGTCGATGTTTCCGAGCGGCATCAGGTCGAGCAGGCGCTGCGCGAGGGCGAGGCGCGGCAGCGGCTTCTGCTCAGCGAATTGACGCATCGGGTTCGCAACATCCTCACCGTGATCCAGGCGATCGCCCGCCACACGCTGCGCGCCGACCAGACCAGCAAGGAACTGCTCGATCGGTTCGAGGGGCGGCTCTCCGCGCTAGCAAGCGCGCACACCTTGTTGGTGGAGTCCGATTGGAAGGGCGCTGGCCTTGCCGAACTGGCACAACAGCAGCTCGCCGCTTATGCGCCGCAGAAAGCGGATCGGTTGCGGATCAAGGGCGAGCCGGTGCTGCTATCGGCCGATGTGGCCACGCCATTTGGGCTGGTGCTGCATGAGCTCGCCGTCAACGCTGCCAAATATGGTGCGCTCTCAAACCGGACGGGCAAGGTCGCGGTGACCTGGAGCGTCGTGCGCCGCAGCA
>JBPYFG010000462.1:0-3327 GCA_051986365.1 Xanthobacteraceae bacterium | reverse complement strand
GGCTTGTTCTTCAAGCGCGGATAGCGGCAGGCGGCCACCGCGTTGTAGGCCTGTTCGACATTGCTGATATGCGGCCAGATGATCCCGTAGGCGCCGAGGTCGAGCACCTGCTTGGCATGAAATTGCGCCTTCTCGCCGCCGTTCGGGGGAATCCGCGCAAACGGCGCAACCGCCGGCGCCAGCGATCCCGATTGCGCGATCTGGCGGCGATTAAGCATGTATTGCAGACAATCGCGGAAGGCGCGGATGTCGTAGGCATTGTGCTCCATCTCGTAAACCACGGCGTCGTATTTCGCGGTGGCAAGCGCGATGGCCGCTTCGACATCGGCCGGCGTGAAAGTGGTCAAAGCGTGCCGGCCCTTTTCCAGCGCATCAATGACGCTGTTGAGCCGCGGAAGTTCAGCCATTCCTCTCCTCCTGTCGGATATCGGATGTCAGAGATCAGAGATCAGAGATGAGATGTCAACACTTTCTGATTTTGACTCTGACCTCTGGCCTCTGACCTCTGACACCGGTTTGACAATCGCGCGCTGGACCGTAGCATCACAATCTCCCAACCCCGTATGGCATTGTCTCATGATCATCGATTGTCACGGCCACTACACTACCGAGCCCAAGGATCTGCATCGCTTTCGTAAAGAACAAACTGCGGCCGCGACCTCGGGCGGCAAGACGGCCATGCCGTCGCGCGCTTCGTTGAAAATGTCGGATGACGAGATCCGTGAAAGCATCGAGCAAAACCAGCTCAAATTGCAGCGCGAGCGCGGCACCGACCTGACGATCTTCTCGCCGCGCGCCTCCGGCATGGGCCATCACATCGGCGACGAGAGCGTGAGCCTGGAATGGTCGCGGATCTGCAATGATCTGATCGCGCGCGTCGTCTCGCTGTTTCCGCAGAACTTCATTGGCGTCTGTCAATTGCCGCAATCGCCCGGCGTGCCGCCGAAGAATGCGAGTGCCGAGCTCGAACGCTGCGTGAAAATGGGATTCATCGGCTGCAATCTCAATCCCGATCCGTCCGGCGGCTATTTCAACGCGCCGCCGCTGACCGACAAATGGTGGTATCCGTTCTACGAAAAAATGGTCGAGCTCGACGTGCCGGCCATGATTCACGTTTCCGGCTGCTGCAATCCGGCCATGCACACGACCGGTTCATACTATTTGAACGCCGATACCATGGCGTTCATGCAGCTGATCCTGTCCGACCTGTTCAAGGACTTTCCGACCCTCAAACTGATCATCCCGCATGGCGGCGGCGCCGTGCCGTTTCACTGGGGCCGCTTCCGCGGCATTGCGCTCAATAACGGCCGGCCGGAGCTCGATGAGATCATCAGGAACAATATTTTCTTCGATACCTGCGTCTATCATCAGCCCGGCATCAATCTGCTCACCGAGGTGGTGCCGGCCGACAATATCCTGTTTGCCTCGGAAATGGTCGGCGCGGTGAAAGGCATCGACCCGAAATCGGGACATTATTTCGACGACACCAAGCGTTATATTGACAAGTCACCGCGGCTCGACGACGCCGGGCGGAAAAAAATCTTCGAGGGCAATGCGCGCCGGGTGTTCAGCCGGCTCAAAACCAAGGTCGCGGCGTAGCGCATGATCCCGAAAAGTGGGCACCAGTTTTCGGAAAAGATCATGCGCAAATGAAATACCGCATGATCCCGAAAAGTGGGCACCGGTTTCCGGCCTGCGCGAAGCCCTGGCAGCGGCCCATCCTTTCGTGTGATGCTTCGGCGGGCGCAAATGATATGTCGGTGAGGCAGAATGGTTGAACTTCATCCTGTCGTTCTTTAGGACACGTCGAGCTTGGCGAAACTTCGAAAGCAAATCGATTTCAAGCGCAAAGGCGGAAGGCACCTCATTGGCATAAGCGGCCGCGAAATCGAAACCCGCGGCCTCGCCGACGGCTTCTGGACCGATCTTTACCACCGCTCGATGACGGTCACTTGGCCGACCTTTTTCGGCACGGCGGCAGCGATCTTCGTCACTCTCAACGCGGTGTTCGCATTTCTCTATTGGCTCGGCGACGAACCGATCGCCAATGTCTCCGGCAATACGTCGCTTGCTCTTTTTTACTTCTCGGTCGAGACGCTGGCCACGGTCGGCTATGGCGACATGCACCCGCAGAGCCATTACGGGCATTTCATCGCCACAATCGAAATCTTCACCGGCATGTCGTTTCTCGCCGTGATGACCGGGCTGATTTTCACCCGTTTTTCACGGCCGCGCGCCCGCTTCATCTTTGCCAAAAATCCGGTGGTGACCCTACACGAGGGTCGGCCGACACTGATGATCCGCATCGCCAACGAGCGCAACAATACGATCTCGCAGGCAATGGCGCGGCTGTGGCTCATTCGTATGGAGACGACCGCCGAAGGCACGCAGTTTCGCCGCTATTACGAGCTCTTACTCGATCGCAGCGAACATCCGATGTTCATGCTGTCGTGGTCAATTTTCCACGTCATCGACGAAACCAGCCCACTCTATGGTGTGACCCCGGCCGATCTTGCTGCGGCCGACACCGCTTTGACGCTCAATGTCAGCGGCGTCGACGACAATTCGGCGCAATATCTTTATGCGCGCCAGCTCTACAGCCATCACGACATTCGCTGGAAGCACCGCTATCGCGACATCACCAGCTTTTCGGAACAGGGCACGGTGATCATCGACTACAGCCTAATTCACGAGATCGTTGCGGAATAGCGCCGTCGCTTTATTGCGAGCCATTGACCGTCATCATGAGGCGGCCGCGAAGCGGCCCTCGAAGGATACGGCCCGGATGGCTGCGGCCGTCGCCCTTCGAGGCTCGCTCCGCTCGCACCTCAGGGTGACGGAACGAACGCATTCATTGATTGCGTGATACTATTGCTCAGCTCGCCTTGCGCGCCGAGGACTGCACCGCGCGCGCCCGCCAGCTCGCCAGCGCCTTGGCGAAGGCGTTGGGCCGGGTCTTTTCGTAATCGAGCGCAATCACGTGCTCGACCGAGGTCGGAATGTCTTTGCGCGACCGCGCGCCGCCGGTCCGCGATAGACTTCGCGCTTTGGCGCGCCCGGATTTCCTGAAATAGTCGAGCGCAATCGGGCCGGCATGGGTGAGAAACACTTTCTCATGCGGGCGGTTGAGCATCGCGATAGCCTGCCGCAGCGGCAGCCATTTCACTGCCTTGACGTCGTCACTCAGCTCGCGGGCCGGTGAACCGATCGCGCGCATGAGCCAGAACTGGACGATCTTGATCTTGCCTTCCGCGGCGTAGGACATCGAGCCGAGAAATTCGTGGACCGAGACCCGATAGCCGGTCTCTTCCAGCACTTCGCGCTTGG
>JBPYFG010000461.1:0-2067 GCA_051986365.1 Xanthobacteraceae bacterium | reverse complement strand
CCGACTGCTTCGAACCAGGATTTGCGATAGGCGTTCTCGTTGCCGAGGATGCACCACGGCACGCCGAGCCATTTCTTGCCGTTATTGGCGACGGCAATCGACTCCTTGTAAAAACCGCCCTGTTCCTTGCCGAGTTTCTCGGCCACTTCGCTCACGTCGGCCACGCTGTCGGCATAAAGCTGCGGCCAGTTATTGAGCGCACAAATCACATCAGGACCGGTCCCCGACTGAATGGCGGCCGTGGTGCGCGCCTGGATGTCGTTGCCGTTAATCATTTCGATGTTGAGCGTGATGCCGAGGTCCTTGGCGGCCGCCGGCACGATTTGTTCGCGCAGAACTTTGTCCGAGGCGGGAACGAAATCGTTCCAACGCAGCCAGTGCACGGTCGCACCCTGCGCGTAAGCGGGCGCCCGGCCACTTGCCAGGATCGCGGCAATCCCTCCGGTTTTTGCCGCAATCGCCCCAGCGCCGGAAAGCTTGAGCAGCTTGCGCCGATGAATTCGAGCCATTGGAGTCCTCCCTTAGTCTGATTGTCGAGGTTTTCTTGTCGGTGCAATCTTCTAGCACGTTTTATGGGTCCCGGGTCGAGAACCACGCCCATTTGAATGACGAATTTGCGCCTTGCCATGAGGGGCGCGATGCCGCAGGGGGGCGCTTCGGCGTGATCCGCCGTATGTTTGCCGTCTGGGTAAGCGCTCAGCTGCCGGTGGCGGATCACGGCATCACGAACACGCCTTTGCCGCTGTTCTGCTGATCAAACACCCGATAGGCGTCCTCGGCTTGCGCCAGCCGCCAGCGGTGGGTGAACAGGTGCTCGACCGGAATTTTTCGATCGGCGACAAAGCTCGCGCATTCGGCCTGCCCGATCTTTGAAAAGGTCCACGAGCCTATGATGGTGAGCTGTTTGCGCAACAGATCACGGCTGACATCGAGCGTCACGCCACCGCCCTCGCCGACAAAGCACACCGTTCCCCACGGTCGCGTCGCCTGCACCGCGACCACCCTGCCCTCCGGCGCGCCCGACGTGTCCAGCGCCAAGTCTACTCCCACACCGTGGGTGAGCGCCTTGATCGCAGCAACCGCATCGTCGGCCTTGGGGTCGACCACGGAATCGGCGCCGAACGCTGTGGCGCGGGCTAGCCGCTCGGTGCTCACATCAAGCGCGATGACGCGGGCGCCCATCGCCGCGGCAAGCTGGGTCGCGGAAAGGCCGACCGGCCCCTGGCCGACAATCGCGATGGTATGGGCCCCGCTCAGATTCATTCGCCGCAGGGCGCCATAGGCGGTGCCGGTGCCGCACGATATCGCCGCGCCGGTCGTGAAGCTTAGCTGATCGGGCAATGGCACCAGCGTGTGTGCGGAAACTTTCATGTAATCGGCGTGCGCACCGTGGGCGGTGACGCCATAGACGGTGCTGCCGGCGACACACATCTGCGACCAGCCGCTGCGGCAATGCTGGCAACTCCCGCAGCCGCTATAGTGGTGCACCATGACGCGGGCGCCGATCCGAGCGGTCTCATCGTCGACCTTGCTCCCCAAAGCAGCCACTACTCCGCATGGCTCGTGGCCGGCAATGACCGGGCCCTCGAGCTTGCCAAGCCCAAGCGCCGCGGTTTCACCGCCGGCCGCGCGATAGAATTTGAGATCGCTGCCGCACATTCCGGACGCCTTGATTTCGACGACAACGTCATGCGGCCCAGGCGCCGGATCGGGAAATTCGGCGACCTGCAATTTGCGTCCACCCAGGAAACTCACTCCGCGCATCGGAAGGCTCTCCCGTTAGCTACGCCTCATATCCAGAGCGGCCGCGCGAAGGAGATCGAGGCCGCAGATCATGAAAACACCTGTCCCGGCCAAAACCAATGCCGCAACGCGTTCTCCTACCTTCGACGCGGCCGCGCACTTATCCACAAGGCGCCTTGACCCGTCGCCAATCCGCTGAGCAAGGTCGTCGGTGTTCATGTCGGCGGGCAGGCGAATGGCTGATCACATAGCGGCGGCGCAGCGTTATCGTGCTCGGGCGGCCAAATGCGAGCTGTCGGCCAAGAATACGACGTCTGCAGGATT
>JBPYFG010000460.1:0-2255 GCA_051986365.1 Xanthobacteraceae bacterium | reverse complement strand
GATTCGGCATCAGATGACGCCGGCTTTATGTGGGGGTGGTGCACCAAGCTAACCTTTCTTCGGCGACCAACGATAGGCTTTGGCGCACGCGCCGCTCATCAGCATCGCTCGCTCGCTGTCGCTTAGGCGGTCAGTCTTGAGGAAGGGCTCGACGGCCTGCTCGTAATTGACGACGGCGTATGCGCGTGTCCAGTCCGTGCCCCATAGGCAGCGCTCGAAGCCCCAGGCATCGAATACGCGGGCGAGCGGATCCCAGATGTCGGGGAACGGATACGGTTTCTGGCAAGAACGCGGTGATCAAGATAAGCGGCGCCTGCACGCTATCCCATGCGGCTTCAATGTCGTGCCGATGTGGCACCCGCTGCGCCTCGCGGAAGACTATGCGATGGCCGACATCCTGACCGGTGGCCGGGTGATCTTCGGTGTCGCGCGCGGCTATCACACCCGCGAGGTCGAGACGTTCGGCGCGCCGCTGCGCGACCAGAAGGCCAACCGCGAATTGTTCGAGGAAGGCGTTGATATCCTGTTCAAGGCGTTCGAGGGCAAACCGTTCTCGCACAAGGGCAAGTACTATACGATCCCGCCGGAGGTGCCGTATCGCGGCTATACGCTCAAGGAGATCACGCTGGTGCCGGCGCCGGAGCGCCTGCCGGTCGAATGCTGGCAGCCAATCCAGAGCGGCTCGGAGCGGGCCTTCGACTTCATGGCCAAGCACGGCATCTGCGGCATCATCGGCGGCGGCTCTGCCGAGGGCGGCGCCGTCGAGCGGCACATGATCGGCTTCCAGGCCGCCTATGCGCGCCGCGGCATCGAACTCGGACTCGGCGAGCGGCTTGCGCTGGGCTTCCAGTTTCACATCGCGAAGAGCCGCGAAGACGGCATGAGCGAGGCGGCCAAACACTACGAGGAGAACATGAAGATGTTTGGCGAGTTGCGCCTCGTGCGGGCGCTGACCGACGAGCAGATCGCCTCGATGCGCGATCCACGGCTCGCCGCCACGACGAAATTGCCGAGCGTCGAGGACGCAGTGAAGGCCGGCGGCTTCCTGACCGGTACGCCCGCCGACATCATCGAGCAATTGAAGGCCGTTGAAAAGCGCTATCCGGGCATCGACCGGGTGGTGTGCGCCACGCCGCTGGGGACCCCCCTCGAGGTCCAGCTGGAAGACCTGGATCGATTCGCGAAGGAGGTCATGCCCGCCTTCCACCCGGCCAAGATCGCCGCAGCGGCGGAGTAGTACAGCGCAGGCGGCGCGCCCGCGAATGGCTGCCGTCTCGATCTTCTTGCCACGCTCGACCCGCGCCGATCACGGTGTGATCAGCGAGACGCGCATTTGATCGTAGTATCGTGGCGCCGGCTAGCTTTTAATAGCCCCGCTCCCAATCGATGACATTCCGGAGCGGCCCGCCCTCGAGATAGGCGCGCAGATTGTCGCAGAAGAGATTGATGGCGCCATGACGGTCCTGATCACTGGCAGACGAGATATGCGGCGTGATCAGTACCCTGGGATCGGACCAGAGCCGTAACATCGGCGTGTGCTCGAATTCGCCGACATAAACATCGAGCGCTGCGCCGCGCAAATGCTCGCGCTGAAGCGCGTCGGCGAGGGCCTCCTCGTCGACGATCTCACCTCGGGCGACGTTGATGAGCACGCCCCCCGCCTTCATCGCAGCAAAGCGGTCCTTGTCGAAGAGACGGGTCGTCTCCGGTGTCCATTGGCAGCAGATCACCACGAAATCGCTCTCCGGCAAGAACCGATCGAGATCCCCGGCGCCGCCAAGCTCGCTGAATCCCGGTGGCAGGGGCCGGTCTGGGTGCGGGTGGCGGCGGGTGCCGACGACCCGCATGCCGAGGGCGGCGCAGAGTTTACCGACATCGAGCCCGATTCCGCCGGCGCCCACGACGCACGCAGTCTTACCTTCCAATAGAAGCGGTCGATATTCGCGATGGTCGAACACGCCCGCGCCCCGATCGACCGCGGCGCGGTGGAGGCCCTTGGCAAAGTGCAAAATACCGGCCACCGCGTATTCCGCCATCGCCAGCGTATTGCCCGAACCTCGTGAGGTTGTCACCACCACGCGGCTGCCCCATAGATCGCCCGCGAGCAGATTGCTGGCGCCCGCGGGGCGCTGATGAAACCATTTCAACCTCGGTGCCCTAGCGCGCAGATCGAGCGGAAATGGCCAGCCACCAAGGATTACTTCAGCTTCGGCGAGGAGGCGATCGCGTTCCTCGCGGGTCCCCGAGCCCGCGGC
>JBPYFG010000459.1:0-18437 GCA_051986365.1 Xanthobacteraceae bacterium | reverse complement strand
CTTGTGGTCTGTCCGCCGGCAACGCTCATCGCCAGCTTTGCGGCAAAGGCGCAGGGAACACGCGTCGCTATCGGCGGTCAGGATTGCCACGCCGAAGCCGCGGGCGCTTATACCGGGGATATTTCCGCGGAAATGCTGCGGGATGCCGGGGCCGCAGTCGTGATAGTCGGACATTCTGAGCGGCGCCGTTACCACGGCGAGACCGATGCGGCGGTTCGCGCCAAGGCCATGGCGGCGCGGCGCGCCGGCCTTTTTGCGATCATCTGTATCGGCGAAACGCGCGCCGAGCGCGACGGCGGACACACCCGCGATGTTTTGCGCAGGCAGTTGGATGCTTCGCTGCCTGATAATGGCGAGAACATCGCGATCGCCTACGAGCCTGTCTGGGCCATCGGCACCGGGCTAACGCCGACGCGTGACGATGTCGGCGAAACGCACAGCTTCATTCGGGCGCGGTTGGCGTCGCGCTTCGCCGAAACCGGCCGCAATGCGCGTATTCTCTACGGTGGCTCGGTCAAGCCAGGCAACGCAAAGGACCTGCTGACGGTGCAAGATGTGGATGGGGCGCTTGTCGGCGGGGCAAGCCTCCATGCCAATGAATTTCTGGCAATTGCCGGCGTGTACCAAAGCTCATGAAACGCAGGTCGGCTCGCGCATACCTTGCGCGCAAAGAGCCATAGAAATGCCACCGCGGACCGTGTAGAGACCTCGCGGCCTTCCCATATCTGAGGGGCGTCGGCGCAGTGGCAGCGTCGTCCGCTCCCCAGATCTGAGGCCACGGCGCGGACGGATATCCCGGAATGCTGACTGTCCTGGTTATTATACATTTGATGCTGGTTATCGCGCTGATTGGCGTGGTGCTGCTGCAGAAGTCTGAGGGCGGCGGTCTCATCAGTTCGACCAGTGGATTCCTGAGCAGCCGTGGCACCGCCAATGTTTTGTCGCGGACAACCGCGCTGTTGGCGGCGGGCTTCTTTGTCACGAGCCTCGTCCTCTCGTGGTGGGCAAGCTTTCAGCGTCACCCCGCTTCGATCATCAATACCGGGGCCCCGGCGAGCCAAGGAGCGCCCGCCGGAACACCGCAATCGCCGCAATCGGGCCAAGGAGGACAAGGGGGACAAGGCGGCGGACTGCTTAATGAGCTGCAGAAGGGTTTTCCGACGCTGCCGTCAGGCCCGGGTTCGGCGCCGGCCCAGCAACCCGCCCCTGCGCCGACTGGACCGCAAGTCCCGCAATCGCGATAGACGCAAGCGATCTCGCTTTGGCGGTCATCTCGGGGCAAGAAACGCCCACAACCGCCACTTACAGCCAAGCTTGAACACAGAAGTCCAATGCATTGTAAAAACGTCGTTTTTAGCTCGCTGTTACAGGCGGCTTTCTATGGCGCGCCAGCCATGCCGGAAAATCGCTCGTCGAATCGAGCAAGCCGCGATAAGGGTTAGGTCCCATGGCGCGGTATATTTTTATCACCGGCGGCGTGGTCTCCTCACTCGGTAAGGGTCTCGCATCGGCGGCGCTTGGCGCGCTGTTGCAGGCGCGCGGGTACAAAGTGCGGCTGCGCAAGCTCGACCCATATCTGAACGTGGACCCCGGCACTATGTCGCCGTATCAACATGGCGAGGTTTTCGTCACCGACGATGGGGCCGAGACCGATCTCGACCTGGGTCACTACGAGCGTTTCACTGGCCGTCCGGCGACGCGCCAGGACAACATCACGACCGGCCGTATCTATCAGGAGATTCTCGCTAAGGAGCGGCGCGGCGATTATCTCGGCGCGACCATCCAGGTCATTCCGCACGTCACCAATGCCATCAAGGAGTTCATTCGCGACGGCAATGATGACTTCGACTTCGTCCTGTGCGAGATCGGCGGCACCGTCGGCGATATCGAGGGCTTGCCCTATTTCGAAGCGATCCGCCAGCTCGGCAATGATCTGCCGCGCGGCCACGCGGTCTATATTCATTTGACCCTGATGCCGTTCATACCGAGCGCAGGCGAATTGAAGACCAAACCAACGCAACATTCAGTTCGCGAACTGCGGGCGATCGGCATTCAGCCGGACGTCCTATTGTGCCGTACCGATCGCGAAATTCCGTTGAGCGAAAGACGCAAGCTGGCGCTTTTCTGCAACGTTCGCGAAAGTGCAGTGATCGAGGCCCGCGATGTCGACAATATTTACGCGGTGCCGGAGGCCTATCACGCCGCCGGTCTCGACAGTGAAGTGCTGGCGGCCTTCGGGATTGAAAACCCACCGCGCCCGGACTTGGAAACCTGGCATCTTATCAACGAGCGCATCCGCAACCCCGAGGGCGATGTCACGATCGCGGTGGTCGGCAAATATACGGGAATGAAGGATGCCTACAAATCGCTGATCGAGGCGCTCTCGCACGGCGGGGTAGCCAACAAGGTCAAGGTCAATCTTGATTGGATTGAAAGCGAGGTGTTCGAGAACGAGGACCCGGTGCCTTTGCTCGAACATGTCGACGGCATTCTGGTGCCGGGCGGATTTGGTCAGCGCGGCGCCGAGGGGAAAATTCGCGCGGCCCAATTCGCGCGCGAGCGGCGCGTGCCGTATTTCGGAATTTGCTTCGGAATGCAGATGGCAGTGATCGAAGCGGCGCGAAATCTTTGCGGCATTGAAGCGGCGAACTCCACGGAATTTGTCGCTACGCCCGAGCCGGTCGTCGGCCTCATGACGGAATGGATGAAGGGAAATGAACTGCAAAAGCGCGGGCTGGGCAGCGATATGGGCGGCACCATGCGGCTTGGCGCGTATCGGGCGATGTTGCAGCGCGGCTCGCGGGTTTCACAAATCTATCATGCGACGGAGATTTCCGAACGCCATCGCCATCGTTACGAGGTCAATACCGCGTACAAGGACCGTTTGGCGCAGCACGGGATGCGCTTTTCGGGCATGTCCCCGGACGGGATTCTCCCGGAAATCATCGAATATGATAATCATCCCTGGTTCATTGGCGTGCAATTTCATCCCGAACTGAAATCGCGGCCCTTTGCGCCGCACCCGTTATTTGCTTCCTTTATCGGCGCGGCCGTGGAGCAGAGCCGGCTGGTATAATTCTCCTGTCAGGCCGCCAACCTGCCGTCGGGGGGAGCGGTTGGGATCAGCGAAATCGACGGCTCACCACTCATCTCCGGAGGAATTTTATGATCTACGAAATGCGTATTTACCGCTGCGTACCGGGTCGACTTCCGGCTTTGCTGCAGCGCTTCGAGAAGGTCACACTCAGTCTCTGGAAAAAACATGGCATCCGGCAGGCCGGCTTCTGGACCACGCTGATCGGTGAATCCAATTACGAATTGACTTATTTGCTGGCCTGGGAGTCGCTTGCCGAGCGGGAGAAGAAGTGGACCGAGTTTATGAGCGATCCCCAGTGGATTTCCGCGCGCGCTGAAAGCGAACGTGACGGTCCGATCATTCAGAATGCGCGCAACCAGATCCTTCAGCCAACGGCGTTTTCCGCGGTAACATGAGTTAGAGCGCTACCGCAACGCTTAAGGATCAGCGCCAGCAAGGCTGCAATGAGCGCAAAACCAAATGCGGTCGTCACCGTTGGCGAGGTCAAGTTCGGCAACGCGCTGCCGCTTGCTGTGATCGCCGGCCCCTGCGCGTTGGAAAGCCGGGAGCACGCTTTCGAAATGGCCGCCGCACTCAAGGCGATCACGGGTAAGGTGGGACTGGGCTTTGTCTATAAGACCTCGTTCGACAAAGCGAACCGCACCAGTGCATCGAGCGCGCGCGGGCTCGGTCTCGACAAGGCGCTCGCGATCTTCGCCGATTTGCGCGAGCAGCTTGGCATTTCAATTCTCACCGACGTACACGAGCCGGGCCAATGCGCGGTCGTCGCGGAGGCGGTCGATGTTTTGCAAATTCCGGCATTTCTCTGCCGCCAGACCGATCTCTTGATCGCCGCGGCAAAAACCGGACGCGTTATCAATGTCAAAAAAGGCCAGTTCCTGGCCCCCTGGGACATGGCCAATGTCGTGGCCAAGATTACCGGCGCTGGCAATCCCAATGTGCTCATGACTGAACGCGGCGTGTCCTTTGGCTACAACACGCTCGTTTCCGACATGAGGGCTTTGCCAATCCTAGCAAAGATCGGCGCGCCGGTGATCTTCGACGCCACTCATTCGGTGCAGCAGCCGGGCGGGCAGGGGACTTCATCTGGGGGCGAGCGTGCTTTTGTTCCGGTACTGGCGTGCGCGGCGACAGCTGTGGGCATCGCCGGATTGTTCATCGAGACCCATCAAAATCCCGATCACGCGCCGTCCGATGGGCCCAACATGATCGCGCTTAAGGATTTGCCGCCGCTGCTGGAGCGGCTTATGCAATTTGATCGGATCGCCAAGGCGGGCTGAATTGCAAGCGCGCCGCCGCGCAACTCACTTTTCTTCTAACTTATACGGCGCGGCGGATGCGACGTCAGCGTCCACAGTCGGGATCTCCGCTTCGGAGCAACCCGCAAGGCGCAGCGCGATCCGCAATCGCCCGCCGGCTTCTTGCAGGAGAGCGGAGGCTTTATCGGGCGTGCAGCCGTGCAAAATCAGCATCGCTTTCTTCACATTGCCGCCGGCCCGCTCAAGCGCATCGCGCAGTTCATCCTCGCTGCGACCGCTGAGCTGGCGCAATATGTTTTGGCTGCGCCCGACCAGTTTTGCATTGACGGCTTGGACATCAACCATAAGACCTTCGTGCACGCGGCCGAGCCGTATCATTACCAGCGTTGACAGCAGATTGAGCGCCACGCGCTGGGCGGTGCCGGCTTTCATTCGCGTCGAACCCGCGATCGGCTCGGGACCGGTCTCGAGCAAGATCGGACCATCCGCCTCGATCAGCAGCGGCGTCGAGCGATTATTGGCAATGCCGATGGTGAAGGCTCCATGCTGTTTTGCCTCGCGCATACAGGCGAGTGTGAACGGCGTGGTTCCACTCGCGGCCACCGCAATGATGACATCCTCGGCTTTAATGCGATGGTAGCGGATCAGCCGCGCGGCCTGGTCAATCTGGTCTTCCGCGCCCTCAGCCGAGCGCAGGAGCGCATCTTTGCCGCCCGCCATCAGGAGCAATAGGCGTTCTGGGGGCCAGTTGAACGTCGGGATAAGCTCAGCGCCGTCCTGGACGGCGAGACGGCCGGACGTTCCCGCGCCAACATAAATCAGCCTTCCGTTGCCGGAGAGACGCGCCTGCATCGCCGCCGCGGCTTCTTGTATGGCGGGCAGGGCCGCACGGACCGCTGCGACCGCCGCTATCTGGCTTTCGATCAATGCATCCAGGATATCGCTGGGTTCCCACCGATCGATATCCGAGTACCTTGGACTGGCGCGTTCAGTGTCCATGGACCCAAGGGTCTGGAGTGTTGACTGGAATGAACCTTAAATCAAACCAAATTGACCCTATTTTGTTCTTATAATCTGGAGTGATTCCATCACTTTAGGAAGTTGATGGCAGAACGAAATCTTCTAATTTTGGGCGTTGATGGCGGCGGGACGCAGTCCCGGGCGCGCTTATGCGCCTATTCTGGGCGGTTGCTTGCGGAGGCCGCAAGCGGCCCGGCCAATCTGCGTCTGGGCATTGAGGAGAGTTTTTCATCGGTTCTCGAGGCTGCACGCCAGTGTCTTAAGGATGCCGGGCTGGCGCAGCAGAACCTTTCGCGCATTGTCGCTTGCCTCGCGCTCGCCGGTGCAAGCGAGCCGGGGCAATTGGATGCCGCCAAACGGCATCGGCACCCGTTTCGTGCCGCCATTATCATCACCGACGCGCATGCCGCGTGCCTTGGAGCCCATGACGGCAAGGATGGCGGCGTGATCATTGCCGGGACTGGTGCGGTGGCATGGGCGCTGATCAAGGGAAAAACTTATCGCATCGGCGGCTGGGGCCTGCCTATCTCCGATGAAGGCAGTGGCGCATGGATCGGGAGCGAGGCGTTGCGTCGCGTGTTGTGGGCGCACGACGGCCGGATCGCATGGACGCCGCTGCTGCGTGAGCTGTTTGGCGATTTTTCCGACGACCCTCACGCGATCGTGGGTTGGACTGCCACTGCATCGCCGCGCCAGTTCGGCGCCTTCGCGCCGCGTGTCGCCGACTATGCCCGGAGTGACGATCTAGTGGCGATTGAGTTGATGCGAACCGCCGCCGTCCACATCGATAGTCTTGCGACAAGGCTGATTGCGCTCGGGGTTCCGCGATTGGCTTTGGTTGGCGGATTTGCCGCGGCGCTGCAGCCGTGGCTTGCGCTGCAAACAACGTCGCGGCTCGTTCAGCCGGCTGGAGACGCCGTCCAAGGCGCACTGAGGTTAGCGCGCGCAGCGGCGGAATCGCTGCAAGATGTCGCGTGATCTTTGACAGGACAGGAACGCGCATGAAACTTGCGGCCGGGATGGAAAGCGACTTGCAGGAGGCGGCGGCAGCGGTCGAACGGCAAACTACTGTTCTGGCTGCGCCAATAACGGCTCTGATCCACGAACTCAGTGACCAGCCGCCGCGCGTGGTCGTGACTTGCGCGCGCGGCAGTTCGGCGCACGCGGCGACCTTTGCCAAGCACCTGATCGAACTTCGGCTTGGGATACCCGTCGCTTCCGCCGCGCCCAATATTGCGACCGTCTATCGCCGCGCATTGAGTTTGAAAGGTCAATTGTTCTTGGCGGTTTCGCAATCCGGCCGCAGCGACGATTTGATTGAAACCGCGGCGATGGCGGCAGCGGCGGGTGCGGTCACGGCAGCGATCGTCAATGACCCAAAGAGCCCCCTGGCGGAAGTCTCACAAATCGTTTTGCCCCTTGGCGCAGAAACGGAGCGAAGCGTCGCCGCGACCAAGAGCTTCATCGCGTCGCTTGCGGCACTCTTGCAGCTTACGGCGTATTGGACCGATGATCCTGCGATGCGGTCGGCCCATGCGCGATTGCCAAATCGTCTGGCGCAGGCCGGGCGACTTGATTGGACCGCAGCCCTTAGCGCGCTTGCCGACGCAGACAGCCTCATCGCGATTGGCCGCGGCCCCACGCTTGCGATCGCCCGCGAGGCTGCTTTGAAACTAAAAGAAACGTGCGAGCTGCACGCCGAGGCATTCAGTGCCGCTGAGTTCCGGCATGGACCCATCGCGCTCATTTCCGGGAGTTTGCCAATCCTTGCTTTCAATCCATGGGATGATGCGGCGGCAAGTGTGACAGGCCTGGTCGCCGACCTACGCCGCAAGGGCGCTCGCGTGCTCGTCGCCGAACCTGGAAGTCCGCAAAGCGATCGCTTGCCGGTCTTGGCTCCCGATCATCCCGACGCCGATGCAATCTGCATGATCCAAAGCTTTTACGGCTTGTTGGTCAAACTCGCGGCGCAGCGCGGTACCGATGCCGATCAGCCGCGGCATTTGCAAAAAGTAACGCGCACGCGATGAGTGCGAAAGCGGCCCGCCGACAGCACGCGATCGCCGCGAGCTGGGTCTTTGACGGCGCGGCCGCACACCGCAATGCCGCGGTTGTCATTGTCGATGACCGGATCGAGAGCGTCGTACGGCACGCCGAGCTTCCCGGCAATTTGCCCGTGTATAAATTGCCGGCGGGCGTGTGGCTGGCGCCAGGCTTTATCGACCTTCAGGTCAATGGCGGTGGCGATGTTCTCTTTAACGATGCACCGACGCCTGAGACGATACACCGGATTGCAGCGGCGCATCGCCGGTTCGGCACCACAGCCTTGCTTCCGACCTTGATCAGCGATAGCCCGGCAAAAATGAGCTCCGCCGTGGCGGCGGTCGACGAGCTTAGCGGCATTGAGCCCGGCGTTCTTGGTATCCACCTGGAAGGTCCGTTCCTCTCCCCGGAAAAGGCTGGCGTGCACGCGCCACGCCACATCAGGCATCCGACCGCAAGCGATGTCGATCTCATTACCGCACGCCGCCGAAGCATAACCCTTGTCACCCTGGCGCCCGAGCAGGTGCCGCCTGACTTTATCGGCAAGCTCACAAGGGCGGGTGTGCGCGTCGCGCTCGGCCATTCCATGGCGACCTATGAGCAGACGCGCGAAGCCATCGCTGCCGGCCTGACCGGCTTCACACATCTGTTCAACGCCATGCGAGGGCTCGATTCGCGCGAGCCAGGGCCGATTGCTGCGGCGCTGGATTGCGCCGATGTGTGGTACGGCCTCATCGTCGATGGCGTTCACGTTGCTCCGGCGATGCTGCGGCTTGCCTTGCGCGGGCGCGGGCGACCGATTCTGGTGACAGATGCGATGCCGCCGGTCGGCGGCACGCGCGCGGCATTTACGCTCAACGGCGACAAAATTTCTGTACGGGATGAGCGCTGCACACGGCAAGACGGGCGTCTCGCCGGAAGCTGCCTCGACATGGCGAGCGCGGTGCGCAATTGCGTGCGCCTGCTGGGCGCGTCGCTGACGGATGCGCTTCGCTTTGCCTCGACGCATCCAGCTGAATTCCTTGGACTCGACGACAAGCTTGGTAGAGTTGCACCCGGATTGCGCGCCGACCTGGTGGCGATCGATGGCGAAACCTTCGAGGTGCATCACACCTGGGTCGCCGGTGAACGTGATTAAAATTTTTGGTGACGACTACGCCAGCATGTCGCGTGTAAGTGGGATCACCTGGCGGCCATAAAGTTCGATGCAGCGCATGATTTTTTCATGCGATAGCGCGCCAGCGCTATATTTCATGTGGAAGCGAGAAATGCCGAGAGCCTTGGCGGTCGTGGCTATCTGGCGCGCGACGGTCTCCGGTGATCCAACATAAAGGGAGCCGCTTTCATATTCCGCCCGCGTCGTTGGCGGCCAGCCGCGTTCGGCGCCAATTCGGTCGCGCATCTTTTTGTAATCTGGCCAATATTCCTCGCGTGCCTTGTCGTCGGTCTCGGCGACATAGCCGTGCGAGTGAACGCCAATTTCTCGAACGGGCCTGCCAAACTGCGCAAAAGCACGGTGATAGAGGTCAACGAAGGGCCGAAAGCGATTGGGATCGCCGCCAATGATGGCAATCATCAGCGGCAGATCGTAGTGCGCGGCGCGAACGACAGATTCCGGGCTGCCGCCGACGCCAATCCAGGTCTTGAGCGTACCGGTTTCGATGGGCGGAAAGATGGGCTGTTTGTCGAGGGGAGGGCGCGTTTGACCTCGCCAGGTGACGGGTTCGTTTTTTAGCAGCGCCGCGAACAGATCGAGTTTGTCGTCAAACAGCGTTTCGTAATCCGACAGATTGTAACCGAATAAAGGGAATGACTCGGTAAATGAGCCACGGCCGAGGATTACCTCAGCGCGGTTGTTCGATGCGGCATTAAGCGTCGAAAACCGCTCAAATACCCGGATCGGGTCGTCCGACGACAGCACGGTCACCGCCGAAGCAAGGCGGATGTAGCAGGTGCGCGAGGCAATCGCCGCTAAGACGATTTCAGGCGACGAAATAGCGAAGTCCGGCCTATGATGCTCGCCAAGCCCTATACAACAGATACCCAGCTCGTCGGCTATTACCGCCTCCTCGATAACATTGCGGATGACCTGCGCATGGGTCAGCATTTGCCCATCGGAGCCGGCCTGAATGTCGCCGAAGGTGTCAAGACCAAGTTCGATTTGTTGCGCCATCCGTTCGTCTCATCAATTCCCCTGAAAACAGCAATCCGTTGCAAGTCGTTTGTCAGACGCAGCTCATAGAGCGTTGCCGGAACTACACTGGCTTCTCGCGGCGGCCAGATCAATTGCTGTGGCAGCGATGGGCACGGGGACTGCAATTTTTGACAAAACGAGCTATTCATTCCGTTGAGCGGCAGTCACCGGCCTTGAACGCGCCGGCGGGTTCCGCGGTCAGGGAATTTTGGAGATCGCTATGCTCAGCGCGGAACAGAATGATCGCATCACCCGCGTTGGCCCCAATAAGCCAGCTGGACAGATGTTGCGGCGCTATTGGCAGCCGGCCGCTTTGGTCGACGAACTGAGCGGTAACCGGCCGCTCAAGGCGGTAAAGCTTTTGGGGGAAGAGCTCGTGATCTTCCGTGACGAAGAGGGACGCCATGGGCTCCTCGGTCGGTCCTGTCCACATCGCGGCACCGACCTTGCCTATGGACGTCTCGAAGACGGCGGCCTGCGCTGCGCATTCCATGGTTGGCTATTCGACGTCAAGGGCCAATGCCTGCAAACGCCAGCTGAGCCGGCGGGGAGCAACTTGTGCGGCAATATCCAGCACAAGGCCTACCCGGTGACCGAGCGAGGCGGGATTTTGTTTGCCTATTTGGGACCTGGCGCGCCGCCGGAATTTCCGCGCTTCGATTGCTTCGTCGCCCCGAATTCGCACACCTTTGCGTTTAAGGGAAAGATCGACTGCAATTGGCTTCAATCGCTTGAAGTCGGGATTGATCCAGCGCACACGTCTTTCTTGCATCGGTTTTTTAACGACGAGGATCCAAAACAGGGTTACGGCAAGCTGTTTCGCGATACGTCGATCGATTCCGTGATGCCGATGACAAAAATCATGCGGGAGTTTCCCAGACCGCGCATCGATGTCGAACCGACCGATTTCGGGTTCCGCATATTGACGCTGCGTCAGATCGATGCGCAAAACACCCATGTCCGGGTGACCAATTTGATTTTCCCAAATGCCTTCGTCATTCCGATGAGCCGCGAAATGACGATCACGCAATGGCATGTGCCGATCGATGACACCACGCATTATTGGTACGCGATCTTCACCAGCTTCGGAGCGCCTGTCGACAAGGACGAGATGCGGCGCCAGCGCCTGCAGCTTTATGAATTGCCGGATTACGTTCCGCGCAAGAACAAGAGCAACAATTACGGTTTCGATCCGCACGAGCAGGAGCACGAGACCTATACCGGCATGGGCGTCGACATTAACGTTCACGATCAGTGGGCTTGTGAGTCCATGGGGCCGATCGCCGACCGGAGCCAGGAGCACCTCGGTCAGTCGGATAAAGCGATCGTCGCCTATCGCCGATTGTTGCGGTCAGCGATCGATGCCACGGAAAAGGGCGGCTCCCCACCAATCGTTTTCGATGCGACCGCCGCGCAAGCTATGACCGGGCCACCGGCCATCGATGGTATCGGTCCCACGGACGATTGGCGCGGCTACTGGCAGCGAACCGATGCCAGCAAGCGCAGTGCCGCCAGCTGGGCCGCTTTGCTCTAAGCGCGGCTGGCAGGAAGCCGCCAGCATATCGGGCAGCAGCATGTCCTCGCACAAACGCCGGTCGTCGGCTCGAAGCTTCGTCGATCGGCATGGCTTATGGAGTGAAGCGCAAACCCGCGCCGCTGCGGCCGTCGACAAGGCCATTGTGCAAAACAACCTTGAGCTGGTGCGCTTTTCATTTCCCGATCAACACGGCGTCTTGCGTGGTAAGACGCTGCTTGCTGCGGAAGCAAGGCAGGCGCTGCGCAACGGCGTCACAATGACCAGTACCTTGTTTGCCAAGGACACTGCGCATCGCACTGTTTTCCCGGTCTTCCAGCCCGACGCCGGAATAGGCGTGCCGGAAATGTCCGGCGCTGGCAATTTCCTCATGGTGGCCGATCCGCTGACGTTTCGCACGCTGCCTTGGGCCGACGATACAGGATGGGTGTTATGTGATTGTTATTTTGCCAATGGCAGGAAGGTCCCGATCGCAACCCGACATCTTTATTGCGAAGCGCTCGCCAGGCTCCGAAAGGCTGGTTTCGACTATGCCGCCGGGATCGAAATAGAGTTTCACCTTTTCAAGATCGAAGATCCGCGGCTTGGCACCGACACACTGAATTGGCCGGCCGAGCCGCCGCGCGTCAGTCACACGACGCACGGCTATCAGTACCTGACAGAAGGTCGTTACGATCAGGTCGCGTCAGTCCTTGATATCCTACGCCAGAACGTCGTTGCGCTGGGGCTGCCGCTGCAATCGCTCGAAGTTGAATTCGGGCCCAGCCAATATGAACTCACTTTCGCTGCCGAAATCGGCGTTGCCGCGGCCGACATCATGGTGCTGCTTCGCAGCGCGCTCAAACAGGTAGCGCGGCGTCACGGTTACCTCGTGAGTTTTATGTGCCGTCCGGGCCTGCCCAATACGCTCGCCAGCGGATGGCACCTGCACCAGTCGCTCGTTGATACAAAATCGAGGGCGAATGCCTTCATAGCGCAGAATGACAAGGACGCACTGTCACCGTTAGGGCGCAAGTTTCTGGCGGGGCTGTTGGCCAATAGCGGTGCGACCACCGCGCTCACGACGCCCACTATCAACGGATACAAGCGCTATCAGGGCGTCAACACGATGGCTCCCATCCAGGCGGTTTGGGCCAAGGATAACCGTGGAGTCATGATCCGCGTCATAGGCGAGGCCGGGGATCCCCGGACCCATCTCGAGAATCGCAGCGGCGAACCGCTGGCCAACCCGTATCTCTATATGGCTTCGCAGATCTATGCGGGGCTCGACGGAATAGAGCGCAATCTCAATCCGGGTCCGCCGACCGAGACACCGTATCAAAAGAGCTCCGGAGTGGCCCTGCCTGCGACGCTTGAAGAGGCGCTTGCGGCATTACGCGCGAGCGCTTGTTTCCGTGCCGGATTTGGCCAAGACTTTGTGGACTATTATGCTCGCATGAAGGAAGCTGAGATTGTCCGGTGCCGCAAGGAAACAACCAATAACCCAGAACAAGCTGGCGTCAGCGAATGGGAGCACCGTGAGTACTTTGATATGCTCTGACGCAGGAGCATTGCCCATCAGAGAAGGGGAGTGAAATGAAAAAAGTATGGATTGCGGCAGGGGCCGTACTGGCGCTCGCTTCGGGACCGGCATCGGCGCAGGACAAAACCATCAAGATCGGTTTTGTCTCGACTTTCACCGGTCCACCCGCTGCGATCGGAAACGATATGAAGAATTCATTCGAACTAGGGCTCGATCACCATGGTCGCAAGCTCGGCGGCTTGCCGGTTGAAGTGATTTACGCGGACGACCAAACCAAGCCTGAAGTCGGGGTACAGAAGACCCAAGAACTCATCGAGTCAAATCACGTCGACTTCGTCGTTGGCTATATCTGGTCGAACGTACTGCTCGCGTCGCTCAAGCCGTTGATCGATTCTAAGACAATGACGGTTGTCACCAATGCCGGCGCATCGCAGTTTGCTGGCGAATTGTGTTCGCCTTATGCGTTTTCGACGTCATGGCAAAATGATCAGACGCCAGCCGCGGTAGGCCTCTACATGAACCAGAAAGGAGTAAAGTCTGCCTTTCTGATCGGCCCGAATTACGCTGCTGGAAAAGACATGCTGGCAGGCGTGCAACAGACCTTCAAGGGTCAAATCGTCGGGCAGGAACTTACGCGCTGGCCAGATCAACTCGATTTTTCGGCTGAATTATCGAAGGCGCGCGCCGCAAAGCCGGATGCGATCTTTGCCTTTTATCCGGGTGGCGCGGGCGTCCAATTTGTCACGCAATATGTGCAGGCGGGCTTAAGAGGACAAATTCCGTTATACACCGCCTTTACCATCGACGATCTTTCGCTGCCGCGCTTGAAGGATCTTGCTGTGGGCATCCCCGGCGCCCAGCAATGGGTCAACGACCTTCCCAATCCCACTAATCAGAAATATGTCGCCGACTACAAAGCAAAATACAAGGCGTCACCGTCTTTCTACGGCGCGCAGACTTATGATGCCGTGGGTTTGATCGATTCAGCGGTCGCAGCGGTCAAAGGCGATCTCAGCAATAAAGAAGGCATGCGTAAGGAAATGGAGAAGGCGAACTTCAAGTCGGTTCGCGGCAATTTCAAATTCGGCAACAATCACATCCCGATCCAGAATTTTTATCTCCAGGACGCCGCGAAGAATCCTGATGGCAGCTATTCGCTTCACACCGTCGCGACGATCGTCGAGAACGATCAGGATCGCTTCCACGATCGTTGTCCGATGAAGTAAGCGCTTCCGGCGAAACCGGTCGGCTCGGTAGCCTCATGGCCGGCTTGACATCGTCGCAGTCTGACACTGCGGTACGCTCAAGTCGGCATTCACGTCCGGCGCGGGCGAATGAATACTATGAGCGTGCCCGCCAGCGGCCCAGGCACGGACAAATCGCGTAACGGCATCTATCAAATCATGCTCTATTTCTTCGAGCAGTTTCTCAACGGCATCCAACTCGGGATGCTGCTGTTCCTGCTGGCGGCGGGCCTAACGCTGATCTTCGGGATCATGGATCTCGTCAATCTGGCGCACGGATCCCTGTATATGCTCGGTGCCTATTTCGCCGCCACTTTTGCGGATTGGACCGACAGCTTCCTCCTCGGCGCGCTGCTTGCGCTTGCCGCCAGCGCCGTGACCGGGATGCTGCTCGAAGTGATCGCGATACGGCGGCTATACGGCCGCAGTCATCTCGATCACGTGCTCGGCACGTTCGGCTTGTTGTTGTTCTTTAACGAGCTGGTGCGGCTGATTTGGGGACCGGCCGGTATGACATTGTCCCTGCCGAGCGAGATGCTCAACGCGGTCGAAGTATTGCCGGGCCTGTTTTATCCCCTTTACCGTCTCGTGATTATCGGGGTTACACTCGCTGTGGCCGTGCTCATGTATTTGCTGATCATGCGCACACGTCTTGGCATGCTGATCCGTGCCGGCGCGTCTAATCGCGAAATGATCGGCGCGCTTGGCGTCAACATCAAGCTCCTCTACACGATGGTGTTCGGATTGGGCGCGGCGCTTGCCGGTTTCGCAGGCTTGATGCAAGCGCCGATCCTCACGGTCCAGATCGGGATGGGTGAGAACATTCTGATCGCCGCTTTTGTTGTGGTCACCATTGGCGGCATTGGCTCGATCCGCGGTGCCTTTGTGGCATCACTGCTTGTCGGATTAGCCGATACTATCGGGCGTACCTTCGTCCCCGATCTGCTACATACTTTTTTGAGCGAGAGCGCTTCCTCAAGTCTCGGCCGGGCACTGTCTTCGATGATGGTCTACTTGGTGATGGCGCTGGTCCTGATTGTGCGCCCCGAAGGTCTCTTTCCGGCGGCAGGTAAATGAGTCCCACACCCAAGCCTAAGACAGGCTGGTCAATCGGGATTGTCACGCCGCGCATCGGCTTGAATATAGCCGTGATTGCAACTCTCGCCGTCGTTCCAGTCTATGCCGCGCTGACCGGCGATGCCTTTGCGCTGACCCTGTTCACGCGCATCGTCATTCTGGCAATCGCTGCCCTGAGCCTGAACCTGATCATGGGGTTTGGTGGAATGGTGAGCTTTGGCCATGCCGCCTATTTGGGAATTGGCGGGTACGCGGTTGGGATTCTGGCCAAGGAAGGCATCGGCTCCGGTTTTGTGCAGTGGCCGATCGCGGTCGCCGCCGCCACGCTCTATGCCCTAATCGTCGGCGCGCTCAGTCTGCGCACGCGCGGCCTCTATTTCATCATGATCACATTGGCATTCGCGCAGATGATCTATTACGTTGCGATCGGGCTCGACCGCTACGGCGGTGACGATGGCCTGACCATCTATCATCGTAGCGGGTTCGGCGGCCTGATCGATCTCAGCAACCGTACGGTCTTCTATTATCTTTGTTTCGGACTGCTGCTTGTCGCTATTTATCTGGTCTGGCGTATTGTCAATTCGCGATTTGGCATGGTCATTCAGGGTGCCCGATCGAATGAACGGCGTATGCGCGCGATCGGCTTCCCGACTTTTCGCTACCGGCTTGTCTGTTTTGTGATCGCGGGCGCGATGTGCGGGCTGGCCGGCGCGCTCCTTGCCAACCACACGAACTTTATTAGTCCGGCCACGATGCATTGGACGCGCTCGGGCGATCTTATCGTTATGGTAGTGCTGGGCGGCATGCAGGCGATGTTCGGGCCGCTCGTCGGGGCTCTCACCTTTCTGATCCTGGAGGAGGGGCTTTCTCGGCTTACCGAATATTCGAATCTGATTCTTGGCCCTTTGCTGCTCGTCGTAGCGATCTCGATACACGGCGGGATCGACGGCTTGATCACGGGGCGCCGCGGTGGCTGAGGTTCTTCTCGAAATCGACGGCCTGGCCAAGCGGTTCGGCGGTGTGGTCGCAGCCGACGGAATTTCACTGATGCTCCCGACGGGCGAATTGCATGCGATTATCGGCCCGAACGGTGCCGGTAAATCGACCCTGATTGCTCAACTAACCGGAGAGGTCACGCCGGATAGCGGACGCATCCGCTTCGACGGCCAGGAAATCACCAGCCTTCCGGTCTATCGGCGCAGCCAATTGGGTCTGGCACGCTCCTTTCAGGTTACCACGCTATTTCCGGACTTCACCGCGCTCGACAACGTTGCCCTTTCAGTGCAGGCGCATAGCGGCCATTCGTTCCGCTTCTGGAGGAACGCGCGCAGCGAAATCGCGTTGAGCGAACCGGCGCGAGCGGCGCTTGCCAGAGTTGGCCTTGCCGAGCGCGCGGCCACTCTGGTCGCCGACCTCAGCCACGGTGAGCGGCGTCAGCTGGAAATTGCCATGGCGCTTGCTGGCAGACCGCGAATGCTGTTGCTCGACGAGCCGATGGCCGGGATGGGACCCGAAGAATCGATCCGGCTCGTAGGATTGCTTCGGGCGCTCAAAGGCGACAGTACCGTCATGTTGATCGAGCACGACATCGATGCCGTGTTTGCGCTGGCAGACCGTATCAGCGTCCTGGTCTACGGTCGCATCATCGCGACCGGCGATCCGGCGGCAATTCGTTCCGACCCCGCAGTACGCGAAGCCTATCTCGGCGAAGGTGCGGCAGATGGCTGAGCGTTCAACTTCCCTTCTCGAATTACGCGACATCGAGACGAGTTACGGATTGAGCCGCGTTTTGTTTGGAGTTTCGCTCACCATTGGGCGCGGCGAGATGGTTTCGCTGCTCGGCCGCAACGGCATGGGAAAGACCACGACCGTGCGCTCGATCATGGGCTTGACGCCGCCGGCGGCTGGCTCCATCCGCTTCGACGGCGACGAGATCGGCGGCCTTCCAGCTTATCGCATCGCCAAGCGTGGTATCGGCCTGGTTCCTGAAGGGCGCCAAGTATTCCCAAATCTTACCGCTCGGGAGAACCTGATTGCGACCGCGGCGAATTACGGTGGCGCCAGCGAACCGTGGACACTCGAAACGGTACTGGCGCTATTCCCGCGGCTTGCCGAGCGCGCCGGGAGCATGGCGAATTTGCTCTCCGGAGGCGAACAGCAAATGCTCGCCATCGGCCGCTCCCTCATGACCAATCCGCGCCTCTTGATTTTGGACGAAGCGACCGAAGGCCTAGCGCCGCTGGTGCGTGACGAAATCTGGCGTTCGCTGGAACGCCTGCGGACCAGCGGTCAATCTATCCTTGTTATCGACAAGAATGTGAAAGCGCTGACCCGCATTGCCGATCGCCATTACATCATCGAACGTGGGCGTGTGGTGTGGGTCGGCAATTCGCAGGAATTGGCGCAGGCATCCGCCGTTCAGCATCGATATTTGGGAATCTGACCTCCAGCCTTCCCAATCGTTCTGACGACGGTCTCCCGGCGGCACGCGCGAAGCGGCCGCACATGCCAGCCTTTACTTCAACGAACGTCGGTTACTTCAACGACCGTCCGCGAGGCCCGCCAATTGTTGCGAGGCGGCGCTCGAACCGAGCTCGGCAGCGCGTTGATACCATTGACGCGCCTTGGCCAGATCCGGTCTCGCGCCAATCGCACCGAGTCGCTGGAGCACAGCCGGATCAAATGTCGTTCCGAGCATGAGGGCGCCTTCGGCGCTGCCCGCCTCCGCGGCACGGCGAAGAAGTAAGCGCGCGGCGGCGAGATCGCCATTGTCAAGCAAACGCTTGCCCCGTTTGAGCAGGATTGCGATCTCTTCGCCCTCAAGTTGCAATGGCCGGCGATCATTGGCGAGCTGGGACGGTGCAGGCGTCAACGTCACGGCTTCGGCAGCAGTCGGCGCTATGGCGGGCACAGGCACGGAGGTGACTGCCGCTGCGTCGGCACTCGCGACAGCAACCGGCCGGGAATTGCCAACCGGGGCGAGCGCAACCGTTGTCTGCGATGGGGTCGATCGCAATTGCGACGGCTGCATGTCTACGACGTTGACATGCTTGCTCACAATCGCGGGAGACGTGGTAATTCCGGCGGTTTTCTTTACACCGGAATAGGACACGACACCCCAAGCGACAAAGGCAGCCAGGGCGGTAACACTACAGAGCCGTATCAAGAGCGGACGGATTACCGGGGTCCCTTTGGACGACGGCTCCGGGATCATGCCAGGATCGTGGGCAAGCTGGCGCTGTAGCGCCAGCATGGCACGGTCGCCGCTGAATTTGGGTTTGAATTTTCCCGAGCTCATTTCAACCTCCGCGGGAGTGCGTGCCCGAGATCGACGTGGGGATTCCGCAGCCGGCAGGATGCGCTCGCGCGCCCAAGGCGGCGCATAGATCGATGTGGGTTCGGTGTCGTCGTCGAGGTGTATCGGAGAACTCATGATCGCCTCCCATG
>JBPYFG010000458.1:0-6172 GCA_051986365.1 Xanthobacteraceae bacterium | reverse complement strand
GCAGCGTGCCGGCGCGGGCATTGTCGGTGTCGCGCCAGATTTCCGAACGGAACGACAGATAGCCGTTGGGCTTGCCCTCGGTGAACGGCGAGTTGGCGAATAATGCCGTCGCCACCGGCTGCAGCGCGATCGACACCCGCAGCTTCTTGACCATGTCGGCTTCCGAGGCGAAGTCGAGATTGGTCTGCACCGTGCAGGTGCGGTACATCATGTCGAGACCGAGCGTGCCGACTTTCGGCATATAGGCGGTCATGATCTTGTAGCGGCCCTTCGGCATTTTCGGCATTTCCGCGCGCGTCCAGGTCGGCGTCATGCCGATGCCGAGAAAACCGATATGCAGCGGGCGGGCGACTTCGCGCACCTGCGCCAGATGCGCCATCAGCTCGCTCGAGGTCTGATGCACGGTCTCAAGCTGGGCGCCGGAGAGTTCGAACTGGCCGCCGGGCTCGAGCGAGATGGCGCCGCCGCCGGTGACATCGAACAGGCCGATGATGTTCGGCCCTTCCATGATCGGTTCCCAGCCGAGCAGATGCTGCATGCCCTCAAGGAGCGCGCGGATGCCGCGCGGCCCCTCATAGGGCACCGGACGATGGCCCCGCAGCGTGAAAGCGAATTTCTCGTGCTCGGTGCCGAGCCGGAATTGCGATTTGGGTTTGACGCCTTGCGCGAGCCAATGCACCAGATCGTCGCGCCGCTCGATCGGCGTCAGGTCGACTTGATCACGCGCCATGCCGGCCCCTGGTATCGGACGCAGCCGGACCGGCGGCGCATTCCGGCGAGCAATCCGACGTCATGAAGCTTAAGCGAAACGACTCGAAGTCGAATCGCGATTTCGCTTTGGTTTTTTGTTTGAGCATGATCTTGCCCGAAAGCCGGTTCCCACTTTTCGGGATCATGCGCTAGGCGACGGCTTTACGTTTTGCCGGCGTGAAGCGGCCATAAAACGTCTCGCCTTTGTTCGCCATGTCGACGAGTAGCTTCGAGGGCTTGAACCGCTCCCCGCAAGTTTTGGCGAGATCGTTGCACATCTCGACAAAATTCTTCACCCCCATGCCGTCAATGTAAGAAATAGTTCCGCCGGTAAAAGACGCAAAACCGAAGCCGAGAATCGAACCGACATCGGCTTCGCGCACATCGGTGACCACTCTCTCCTCGATGCAGCGCGCCGATTCCAGCGCCTGAATGACGAGAAGCCGGCGTTTGAGCACGGCAATGTCGATGTCCTCGACATTGAGCCGCGTCGGCTGCAGCTCGGCGAGCCCGGGCCATAAGCGCTTCGGTGCGTTCTGCGGATAGTCGTAAAATCCCTTGCCGTTTTTGCGGCCGAAGCGAGAGCGCTTCTCGACCATCTCGGCCAACAGCGCTTTTTGCTTGGGATCTATTGCGGCCGGGCCGAGATCGGCTTCGGTGGCCTTGAGAATCTTCCAGGCGAGATCAACCGCCACTTCATCGGTGAGCGATAAGGGGCCGACCGGCATGCCGGCGATGCGCCCGACATTCTCGATCAGGGCCGGCGGCACGCCCTCGGTCAACAGCAAATGACCCTCGCGGATATACGTGCCGACGACGCGCGAGGCGTAGAAGCCGCGGGAATCATTGACCACGATCGGGGTCTTGCGGATGGCGCGGGCGAAATCGAGCGCCATTGCCAGCGCAGCGTCGCCGGTTTCCTTACCCATGATGATTTCAACGAGCATCATCCGCTCGACCGGCGAGAAGAAATGGATGCCGATAAAGCGCGCGCGATCCTTGAAAGCCGCCGCCAGCGAGGTGATCGGCAGCGTCGACGTGTTGGAGCCGAAAATTGCCTGCTCGCCGAGCACGTTCTGCGTCCGCGAAATCACTTCCTCTTTGATCTTGCGGTCTTCGAACACCGCCTCGATGACGAGATCGCAGTCTTTGAGCGCGACGAAATCGGCCGTCGCGGCGATGCGCGCCAGCAAAGCATCGCGATCGGCGGTGGTGGCGCGGCCGCGATTGATCTGATCGGTGACCAATTTGTGCGAATGGGCCTTGCCCTTTTCGGCGGTTTCCGGATCGCGGTCGATCAGCACGACGTTTAGTCCGGCCAGCGCGCTGACATAAGCAATGGCGCCGCCCATGAAACCGGCGCCGATCACGCCGATTTTTTTCAGTTGATTGGCGGGCACATTGGCAGGCCGGCGCGCGCCTTTATTGAGCTCCTGCATGGAGACGAACAAAGTGCGGATCATCGCCGCGGCCTCCGGCGAGCGGAGGATTTTCGCAAACCAGCGCGACTCCACGCGCAGCGCCTGATCCATCGGCAGCTGCAGACCTTCATAGACGACCTGAAGGATGGCGCGCCCTGCCGGATAATTGTCGTAGGTCTCGCGGCGGTAGATGGCGTTGGCCGGCGTGAACACCATGATGCCGGCTTTGGAATAGACCGGGCCGCCGGGCAGTTTGAAGCCGTCCGCGTCCCACGGCGCCTTGGCGCTGCCGCCCGCCTTGATCCACTCCTTCGCCGTCCTGATGAGATCGGCTTTCGGCACCACCGTATCGATGAGCTTCATCGCTTTGGCGCGCGGAAGCTGCACTTGATCGCCCTTGAGCAGAAACTGCAGCGCGTCCGACGGCGGCATCATTCGCGCGATCCGCTGCGTACCGCCAGCGCCGGGTATCAGTCCGACTTTGATCTCGGGCTGGCCGATGCGCGTGCGCGGATTGTCGGCGGCGATGCGGCGATGGCAGGCCAGCGCCAGTTCGAAGCCGCCGCCGAGCGCCGTGCCGTCGAGGGCGGTAACCCAGGGCTTACCGCAGGTCTCGATGCGTCGGCACAGCACCGACCATCGCCGGCTTTCCTCGAAGAAGCGCGTCATCGCTGCTTCCTCGCCTTGTGACGCGGCAAGCTCGGCAAAGGCGCGGCTCAAGCCTTCCAGCATCGTCAGATCGGCGCCGGCGCAGAACGCATCCTTGCCTGAGGTGATGACGACACCTTTCACGGCGGTGTCCGCGGTGGTTTGGTCGATGATGGCCGCGAGCTCGTCCATCACCTGTGCATCAATGACGTTCATGCTGCGGCCCGGCGAATCCCAGGTCACAACCGCAATGCCGTCGCCGTCGTTCTCAATCTTGAAATGGGTAAAGCTCATCGTCGCCGCTCAGCCATAGGGATCGCCGTTCTTGTGCGTGAAACGCCAGCCGTTGTCGTCCCGCACCGCGACCAGGTCGACGTCAGGATATTCGACGCGCTCGTGTTTGGAGCGCGAGCCGATTTCGAGATAGATCGCATCCGCGGTGGTGCGGTTCACCAAATGATGACCATTGCCGCTGTTGGCCTTGAATCCGGCCGCGTCGCCAGCCTTAAGCAGCGTCTCACCGCCATCCTCGACCAAGATCACCTCGCCTTCGAGGACAAAGATCAGCTCGTCCTCGTTGGCGTGCCAGTGCCGCAGCGCCGAGGCGGCGCCGGGACGAAGCGTCGTCAGATTGACGCCGAATTGATTGAGACCGGCGGCGTTGCCGAGCCGCCGGCGCTCACGGCCGTACACCACCCGATCGAACGGCGGCGGATACGGCGTCTTGGTATCGATCGGCAGCGCTTCGATGTCGAGCTTGGGCATTGTTTCAGATCCTGGCTCACACCCGCTCGATGATGGTCGCGGTGCCCATGCCGGCGCCGATGCAAAGCGTGACCAGGCCGGTCGCCACATCGCGCCGTTCCATCTCATCGACCAGCGTACCGAGAATCATCGCACCGGTGGCGCCGAGCGGATGGCCGAGCGCGATGGCCCCCCCATTTACATTGACATTGGAGTCGTCGAGCTCGAACGCTTGCATGAAGCGGAGCACGACGGAGGCAAAGGCTTCGTTGATCTCGATCAGATCGATGTCGGCAAGCTGCATGCCCGCTGCTTTGAGCGCTTTCTTGGTGACGTCGATCGGCCCGGTCAGCATCAAAGCCGGATCGGAGCCGATATTGGCGAAGGCGCGTACGCGCGCGCGCGGTTTTCGGCCGATTTTGTCGCCGGCTTCCTTATTGCCGACCAGCACCGCGGCGGCGCCGTCGACGATGCCCGACGAATTGCCGGCGTGATGCACGTGATTGACGAACTCGACTTCGGGATGGGCCTGAATGGCGACCGCATCGAAGCCGCCAAGCTCGCCGATCTGCGCAAATGACGGCTGCAGCGCCGCGAGCGACTGCATCGTCGTGCCCGGCCGCATATGCTCGTCCTTGGCGAGGATGGTCAGTCCGTTGACGTCCTTGACCGGAACGACGGAGCGGGAAAAGCGGCCGTCGTCCCACGCCGTCGCCGCCCGCTTCTGGCTTTCGACTGCATAGGCGTCGACGTCGTCTCGAGAAAATCCGTATTTGGTGGCGATCAGGTCGGCGGAAACGCCTTGCGGCAGGAAATAATGCGCCACCGCAATCGACGGATCGACCGACCAGGCGCCGCCGGCCGAACCGATGCCAACGCGGCTCATCGATTCGACGCCACCGCCGACCGCGAGTTTTTGCTGGCCGGACATGATCTGTGCCGCGGCGAAATTCACCGCATCGAGCCCTGACGCGCAAAAACGATTGATCTGCACGCCGGCCACCGAGTCGCCGTAGCCCGCCACCAGGGCCGCGGTGCGCGCGATATCGGCGGCCGCCTCGCCGACCGGATCGACGACGCCCATGACCACGTCATCGACCAGCGTGGTGTCGAGATTGTTGCGGCTCTTGATCGCGCCAAGCGCCTGGCTTGCCAGATTGAGCGCGGTGACCTCGTGCAGCGCGCCGTCGACTTTGCCGCGGCCGCGCGGGGTGCGCACGTGGTCGTAGATGAAAGCTTCGGCCATCCGAAAGGTCTCCCGAGCTTATGATCTAAAATGCGTCCGCCGGCAGCGCCATGGTGCTCGCCGCGCCGGCTTTGATGCGGGCAAGATGCGTCGCCGTGGCCGGCAACATGCGCTCCATGAAAAAACGGCCGGTGGCCAAGCGTTGCGCCATCCGGTCGGTCGCACCGTCACCTCCAGCTCCGGTTTTTGCTTGCACCGCCTCGGCAATCAGGCACCACATATAACCGAGCGCGACCAAGCCGAAGAGGTGCATATAGTCAGTCGCGCCAGCCCCGGCATTGTCGGGATTGCCGAGCGCGTTCTGCAAAAACCACATAGTTGCCTGCTGCAAATCGCCAAGCGCCTGGCTGACCGGCTTGACGTAGGGCGCCATCGCCCGATCGGCGCCACGCTCCTTGGCATAAGCGGTGAGCTCGGCAAAAAATGCCTGCAATGCCCGGCCGCCATCCTTGGGCAGCTTGCGACCGACCAAGTCGAGTGCCTGCACGCCATTGGTGCCTTCGTAGAGCATGGTGATCCGCGCATCGCGAACGAATTGCTCGATGCCGTGCTCGGCGATGTAACCGTGGCCGCCATAGATCTGCTGCGCCAGGACCGCATTGGCGAAGCCGCCATCGGTCAGCACGCCTTTGATGATCGGCGTCAGCAGCGCCAGATGATCTTCCGCCGCCTGCTTCTCCTTGGCATCGGCGGCGCGGTGGGCGATGTCGCTTTTGAGCGCCGTCCATACCACGAGTGCGCGAGCCGCTTCGTTAAACGCGCGCATGTTCATCAGCATGCGGCGCACGTCGGGGTGAACGATGATCGGATCGGCGGCCTGTTCGGGGAATTTGGCGCCGGTCAGCGCGCGGCCAGCCAGCCGCTCTTTGGCGTAAACCGCGGCATTCTGATAAGCGACCTCCGACATCGCCAGACCCTGCACGCCGACACCGAGCCGGGCTTCGTTCATCATCGTGAACATCGCCTGCAGGCCACGGTTGGCCTCGGCGATGAGCCAGCCGGTCGCGCCGTCGTAATTCATCACGCAGGTGGCATTGCCGTGGATGCCCATTTTCTCTTCGATTGAGCCGCAGGACACGCCGTTGCGCGCGCCGACGCCGCCATTCGCCGCCGGAAGAAATTTCGGCACGATGAAGAGTGACAGCCCGCGCGTGCCGGCCGGCGCGCCATCGATCCGCGCCAGCACCAGATGAACGATATTTTCCGCGAGATCGTGCTCGCCGGCGGAGATGAAGATCTTGGTGCCGGTGATCTTGTAGCTGCCGTCGCTTTGCGCCGCCGCGCGCGTGCGCACCAGACCGAGATCGGTGCCGCATTGCGGCTCGGTGAGATTCATCGTGCCGGTCCATTGGCCGGACACGAG
>JBPYFG010000457.1:0-2988 GCA_051986365.1 Xanthobacteraceae bacterium | reverse complement strand
TGG
This sequence comes from Xanthobacteraceae bacterium, assembly GCA_051986365.1. Lineage (GTDB taxonomy): Bacteria > Pseudomonadota > Alphaproteobacteria > Rhizobiales > Xanthobacteraceae > BOG-931. The sequence goes on along the minus strand of JBPYFG010000457.1, from coordinate 2,985 downwards.
CCGCTGGCTGAAATAGTGGCACGCGCGATTGCAGGCGGCTGCCGCTGGGTTAGCGTGCGCGAGAAGGATCTGTCTGAGGGCGATCAGATCGCGCTCGTCCGAACGTTCCTTCCGATTGCCTCGCGCCACGGCGCTTGCGTGTCGCTTCATGGTGAAGCTGCGCTAGCAAAGGCGGCGAAGGCTGATGGCGTGCATCTGTCCGCGCGAAGCAGTCCGATTGTTGCGCGTGAGTTGTTAGGAGCTGACAAGCTCATCGGCGTGTCGATCCACACCGTCACCGAAGCCGAGGCGATCGATCCCGGCGTTGTGGATTATGCGATTGCGGGACCGGCGTTCGAGACCGCGAGCAAGCCTGGCTATGGACCCGAGATTGGCCGCAAAGGACTTGCGGAGATCGCCGATGCGGCGCGTGTGCCTATCCTCGCTATTGGTGGCATCAACGCGACGCGCGTGGCCGAGGTGCTTGCGGCAGGTCCGGCCGGCATAGCGGTGATGGGCGGCGTGATGCGCGCGGCCGATCCGCAGCAGGAGATGAAAGCGCTACTCGCGACGGTCACCGCCGCACGGCGCTGATGGCGCGCAGGAATTCGCATCCGCCGCCATCAGATAGTACACCAAAGCGGTTTTTTGGGCCCTAGCATGCGACGCACGCAACATGGAGGCGATGATGAATGAGGACGTTTTCAATGCTAGCATCCGCAAGTTCCTCAAGAAGCTCGGTGTGACCGCCCAGCGCGAGATCGAGAAGGCGGTGCGGCAGGCGTTGGCGGAGCACAAACTCAGGGGCAACGAGACGTTTCCGGCCGAGGCGACAGTGACGCTCGGCGGAGTTGGTCTCTTGCTTGAGATCAAAGGCGAGATTGAGCTCGAGTAGAGGGATTTAAGTGCGTGCCGGCTGGTAGTGCGGGCAAAAGGTCGTGATGCACCATCCCGGTGAAGCGAGATAAATACGAGCCCGCTGAAGGCTGATGGATGTTTCCGCCGGAGAGGATCATTTGCCTTACCGAGGAGACGGTCGAGACCCTTTATCTTCTCGGCGAGGAATCGCGCATCGTCGGCATCTCGGGCTATGTTGTTCGCCCGCCAAGAGCGCGACGCGAGAAACCACGGGTCTCTGCGTTTACCTCCGCCGACATCCCGAAGATCCTCGATCTCAAACCCGATCTCGTCCTGACTTTCTCCGATCTTCAAGCCGATATTGCAGCAGCGCTCATTCGCGCCCATGTCGAGGTGCACGCATTCAATCAGCGCAGCATCACGCAAATTCTCGACATGATCCGCACCCTCGGAGCGTTAGTCGGTGCAGCTGACCGTGCCGATCGACTGGCAGGTGAATTGGCGGCGACTGTCGGCTTCGCTCGTAAACGCGCCGCGCAATTGCGTGTCAAGCCTAAGGTCTATTTTGAGGAGTGGGACGAACCGATGATTTCCGGCATCGGCTGGGTGTCAGAGCTGATCGAAGCTGCCGGTGGTGTTGATGTCTTTGCCGACCGGGCATCGTGCAAGTCAGCAAAGGATCGCATCGTGACGGCGGAGGAAGTCATCCGCAACGAGCCGGATATCATTATAGGCTCATGGTGCGGCAAAAAATTTCGCCCGGAAAAGCTCGCCAACAGACCAGGCTTCGATCACATCCCGGCAGTGAAGTATGGCGCGCTGTATGAGATCAAATCGCCGTTAATCCTCCAACCGGGTCCGGCCGCGCTAACCGATGGCCTGGCGGAACTGCAAAGAATAATAGCAAACACGTAGGTGCGCACGACGTCAGCTTGTGCTGCACCTTGACGGGCCTTCGTACGAAACGCCGGGCACGAGGAGGAGTAATGTTAGATCTGATTATTCGCGGCGGTGACGTTGTAACGCCTCAGGGCGTTGTGCAGGGGGACGTTGCGGTTGCTGGCGAGACGATCGCCGCGATAGCGGCCGCTGATGTGTTATCGGCCGAAACCGCCAAGCATGTCATTAACGCTACGGGTCATATTGTCATACCCGGTGGCATCGACCCGCACGTACACCTGCATCATGTATGGATTAAGCCCGACGGGACACCGCTCGTCACGGCCGGCCCCGAACAGGTCGGCCGCGCAGCGCTTCACGGCGGTACAACGACATTTATCGATTTCGCTTATTGGCGCGACGGCGCCACGGCACTCGAGGCCATCGAGAACCGTGACAAGGATTTCGTGGGGAAAAGCCCCTGCGACTGGGCTTATCACATCATGCTGCATTCCGAGCCGCCGCCGGAATTTTCTAGTCAGCTCGCGGAGGCGATCCAGGCGGGTTACCCGACACTAAAGATATTCACCACCAATATCCTACCGTCGCGCAGCGGCCGCATGATTGATTTTGGCGATATTTGGGAGGCATTCCAGGTTCTTGCAAAGGAAGGCGGGCTTGGCGTCATCCATGCGGAAGACAATGACATCGTCATGCATATGTACGCCAAGCTGGTTCGTGAGGGTCGCGTTGGCTTTGAAAATCTAGCTGAAGTCCACAATCAACTTTCCGAGGACTTGAGCTTCCACCGTATTTTACGCCTTGCCCAAAGCGTCCCCGGCACCGCACTCTACATGATGCACGTCTCTGCCAGCACCGGCGTAGCCGCCATCGCCGAGGCGCGCGGCAAAGGGCTGCCGGTCTACGGCGAGACGCTGCACCAATACCTCATTTATTTGTCGGAGGACTACAAACGTCCGAACGGTCAAATTTACCACACCTATCCATCGCTGAAGTCGCCGGATGACCAGCGGGCACTTTGGCGCGGAACCGCTAACGACTTAATCCACTGCATTGCGACTGATGAGCTTTGCTGCACGCTCAAGGATAAAACCGTCGGCAATCGCATCGATGACACCACCGGTGGCAATTCGGGTGTCGAGCCGCGGCTCGGTGTCATGTACACTGAAATGGTCGCACGGCGCGGCTATTCGCTGACTCAATATGTCGACCTTGTTTCGACCAATGCCGCCAAGATTATGGGGCTCT
>JBPYFG010000456.1:0-6219 GCA_051986365.1 Xanthobacteraceae bacterium | reverse complement strand
ACACAAAGCGGACATCACAAAAATGAGCTCCGATGTCCGACCCAAAGCAAACATGGCAGGCCGGTTGTTCTATTGCACTTCCGTGATGGCTAGACTTGATTCCGAACGCCGCCGTTCTTCGGCGTCTCCAAAACTGTGCAAAACTTCGCTCATAAGATCGGAAAGAGTGGGACGAGGCAGGGCGGCAAACGGTACTGGACGGATAAGGTCGACCGCGGCGAGGCCGAACCGTGCCGTGAGGAGACCATTGAGCACGCCCTCACCGAGTCGTGCCGACAATTTGGCCGCTATGCCATGTCCCAGCATCTGTTGAATTAAACTGTCACTCGCAGCCAGTCCTCCGGTCACTGCCAAATGCATTACGACTTGCCGTACCAATCGAGCTAGGCTGAGCGTACCCGGTCGTGCTCCGTAAAGAAAAGCAAGTCGACGCACCAAGATCAGCGCCGTCCCGAAGACAAACAAAATGTCAACGACGGCACGTGGACTCACGGCGGTAACAACCGAGACTCGCGTAGCCGCCATGCTGATTAGCTTACGTGCCTGCCGATCCAATGGTGTCATAAGTTCCCGTTCAGCAAGTCGCACCATGTCAGGACCGTCGATAATCTCACCGAGATGACCTTCTAAATCAGCGCGGCCGCGGGCCAGGTGGGGCATTTTCCGCGTGAGAGCCAGGAGCTCGCGCACAAGTGCGCGCGCCTCGATGCGGTCCTCGCTTACGATCATTTCCGCGGCGCGCTGACGTAGTTTCTCGACTGTTGCCAGTCTCATCAGGCCAGTTGTTTCACGAACGGCAATAACCGAAAGCGAAACCATGGCCAGGATCGCGAAAACCAGTCCAAGCCAGCCGAGTTCCCGGTTGCGTGCCAATAAATCGGTAATCAGGTCGCTCACGGCGACGCCCATGGCGAGCAGCAGCAAACCGCCTAATGAACACCAAAATAGCATTGCCCAACGGACGCCGCGTCGTGACGAGCGAGCTGAATCATCAACCGTGATAGCCAATGCCTCAAACTCAGGCTCCGATTTTATCTGTGCACGACGTTCCGATGATCCAGGCGTCTTGGTGGCCGAATCGACGATCAAATGATCCTGGTCAAGCTGGAAGACGGCTGGCGGTCGGTGTTTCCATTTTTTGCTCATACGAGCTGATCTCCGATTAGAAACTGCAGTGCTCTGTCAAGGCGAATGTGAGGCAGCGCAGCTACGCCATTTTCGGTCAACTCTAGTACAGGCGGTCGGACGCGCAGAAATCGGAAATCGGCGTTCTGCGAAGAAGCTGTGGCAAGTCCACGAAAGGCTTTTTTATCGCTGCGGAGCAGTTCGTTTGGGTCGTCGGGCAGGTCTCCAGGAAAGATTGCTGCCTCGGTTTCTCCATCAAAAATTTCACCTGCCATTGTCTCGCCGGCAACAGGCACACCAACGACACAGGGAAGCTCCTGGCGTCCTTGCCGTACCATTGCCTCGCGGGTCGCGCGAACGGCGGCAAGAGCAACAACATCGACATGCGCTCCGGCAAGCTCGGCCTTTGCCGTTGCACCTTGGACCAAGCGTTTGAGGATGGTCTCAAGCCGGTCGTGACTCGTGTGGTGGAGATGGTCCGCCTTGGTTGCGGCTAAAAGTATCCTATCAATTCGCGGGCGCAGCAGCGCGCTCAAAAGTGTTTTTCGCCCCGTCTGGAAGCAGTCGAGGACTTGGTCAAGTGCATGTTCAAGATCGAGAAGCGCATCCGGACCAGCGTTGATCGCAGTCAAGGTATCCACCAACACGATCTGCCGATCAAGTCGCGCAAAATGATCGCGGAAAAACGGACGAACGACGACAGTCCTATAAGATTCGTATCGGCGTCGCATCATCGCCCAAAGCGATCCGGTTGGTGGAGGTCCCTCAGTTGACAGTTCGAGGGGCGCAAAGGTGAGCGCGGGCGTATTTGCGAGATCGCCCGGCATTAGAAAGCGACCCGGCGGCAGCAAACTCATCGCGTAGTTTTTGTCGCGGCATGCTCTTAAATATTCAGTGAAGAGCCGCGCGGCGGTAAGCGCCTCTTGCTCATCCCCAGTGCCCTCCGGATTAAGTGTCGCCAAATGTAAATGCCAATCTTTGGCAAGTTCTGCGCGCGGACGCTGACGCGAAAGGCGTAGGCTCTCGGCCGCCCAAACCTCATAACTTTTAGTGAGCAGCGGCAAGTCGAGAAGCCATTCTCCTGGATAGTCGACAACATCAACGGTGAGCGTATGTTGGTATCCGCTTAAAGATTGATACTCGATCACAACGCGCAATTCGCTGATTTGCCGCGTCGAATGCGGCCAACAGCGTTTGCCCACGAGAGCATTTACGTGGTTCTCGTAGTCGAAACGTGACACTGCATCGTCCGGCTGAGGTGCCAGATAGGCGCGGGCTATCCGACCGGTAGCCAGCGCCTCGAAAACCGGAAAGCGTCCGCCGCGTGCCAGACCATGAACTAGCGCGGTGATGAACACGGTCTTGCCAGCGTTTGAAAGACCTGTAACGCCGAGCCGAACCGTTGGGTTGAACAACTGTGCGCCAAACTCAGCGAGCGCCTGCGTCGCGAGCCGGATTTGTTCAAAGAACTCGGCCAAGCAACGGCTCCTTTATGACTGCGTCAAAGCGCTGGCATTTTTGGCCCTAACCCAGCAAGCAAACCAACTTAGCACCATCAGAACACTGCATGTGAGCGATAAGGCCTGCACCATAGAGTAATCTCGGCAGCATAGGCTGCTAGCACTTAGCGGACATCCCAAGTGCGCGGGTGAATGTCCGCTTTCAGCGGTAAAGCGGACGTAGTGTGGACATGCCGCGGTGTCGCCTAATAACCCAAAGCGGACATCAGCCGTTTCGATAGGGTGCGTGGCGCTCATTTGAAGATCGTATTAGACTTTGGTGAGGCGGTTCTCGGCGAGGGGAAATCCCACGCGGAATTGATCGGCCTTTTCGGCAGCAGCGCAGTACATGAAGCTCGGCCGGCGAAAGTTCCTGCATTTGGTGGCCAGCGCCGCCGGTTCGCCGGCCATGTCGCGGCTAGCGCAGGCGGATACGTATCCGAACAAGCCGATCCGTCTCGTCGTTCCAGTTCCGCCCGGCGGCACGTTCGACATTGTCGCGCGGCTCGTGGCACAGGCAGTGTCGGAGCGTCTCAATCAGCAAATCGTCATCGAGAACCGCGGAGGCGCTGGCACCAACATCGGCACCAGCCTCGTGGCCCATGCGGCGCCGGATGGCTACACGCTTTTGCTGGCCGGTTCGCCCGGCGCGATCAATGAGACGCTCTATGACAATCTCGACTTCAGCTTCGCACGGGACATCGCGCCAGTCGCCAGCATCGAGCGTGCAGCGCTGATCGTCGTAGTCAATCCGTCGCTGCCGGTGAAGACGATCGCGGAATTCATCGCTTATGCGAAGGTCAATCCCGGCAAGATCAATATGGGTTCGGGCGGTATCGGCTCAACCGGCCATGTCGCCGGCGCGCTATTCAACATGATGGCGGGTCTCAAGATAGCGCTGGTGCCGTATCGCGGCGAAGCGCCGGCGATGACCGATCTGCTCGCCGGCCAAGTGCAGGTCGTGTTCACCACGCCGGGCTCGGCAATGTCCTACGTCAAGACCGGTACGCTGCGCGCGCTGGCGGTGACCGGCGCAGTGCGCATGGAAGTGCTGCCGGACGTGCCGACGATTGCAGAAACCTTGCCCGATTACCAAGCCACTTCATGGGCCGGCATCGGCGCGCCCGCACGCACGTCGGCCGAGATCATCGACAAGCTTAACCGGGAAACCAATGCCGCGCTCGCCGGGCCGGAGCTCAAGGCGCAGCTCGCCAATTTCGGGGCCATCGTGATGACTGGTTCGCCCACCGATTTCGGCAAGTTCATCGCCACCGAAATCGACAAATGGGCAAAAGTGGTAAGGTTCGCCAATATCAAACCGGAGTAGAGCAGGTATGAATTTGAACGACACGGCGCGCATCGCCTATGACGATTTGCGCGAATGGCTCTCCGAAGCCGAGCGGCTCGGCGAAGTGCGCGTAGTGCGCGACGCCAACTGGCAGGAGGACATCGGGCTCGCTGCTGAAGCGATTTTGCGCGCCGAGCGCGGGCCTTGCGTCGTATTCGAGGACATCGATGGCTGCCCGCCGGGCTTTCGCTTGTTGATGAACATGTTTGCCGGTACGCGGCGCAACATGACACTTGGCTTCCCCGACCATTTGACGAAGTGGGAGCTGAGCGACGCGTATCGCGAGGCGTTCCTGACTAAGCCGAAAATCGTGCCGCACGAGATCGTCGACGACGGACCGATCTTCGAAAACATCCTGATGGGCGACGACATCGATGTTCTGAAATTCCCTTCGCCGATTTGGCACGAGAAGGACGGCGGCCGCTACATCGGTACGGGCACCTATTCCATCACCCGCGACCCGGAGGAGAATTGGCTCAATGCCGGCGCCTATCGCGCGCAGGTCTTTGATAAGACGACGGTCGGCATTCTGATCGCGCCGGGTCATCACGGTGGCATCCATCGCGAAAAATATTTCAAGCGCGGCGAGCCGATGCCCGTCGCCATGGTGGTCGGCGGCGATCCGCTGGCGTTTTTCTACGGCGGCCTCGAAGTACCGTACGGCACGTTCGAGTTCGATGTCATCGGCGGGCTGCGCGGACGGCCGGAAAAAATGGTGCGTGGTAAAGTCACCGGGCTGCCGATTCCGGCGCGCGCCGAGATCGTGATTGAAGGCTATGTTCATCCCGACCGTAAGGTGGTCGAGGGCCCGTTCGGCGAGTGGAGCGGCCATTATGCCGGCGGCGCAAAGCCTTGTACCGTGATCGACATCAAGGCGATCTATCACCGCAATGATCCCATCTTGCTCGGTGTGCCGCCAATGGGCGCGGGACCCGACGAGATGGCGCGCTACCGTGCCGTGATGCGCTCGGCGACCATCAAGCAAAACATGATCAACGCCGGCGTGCCGGAAGTGCGCCAGGTCTGGTGCCACGAGGTCGGCGGCGCGCGCATGTTCCACGGCATTGCCATTAAGCAATGCTATGCTGGGCACGCCACGCAGGCCGGAATGGTCGCGGCGCAATGCGGCGCTTCGGCCTATGCGTCGAAATATATCGTCGTCACCGACGAGGATGTCGACGTGACTAATCTAGAAAACTTGATCTGGGCGATGCTGACACGCACCGATCCGAAGGAATCGATCCAATTCATCGAAGGTTCGTGGGACTCACCCGCCGATCCGCGGATTCCGCCGGCGCAACGTGCCGCTGGCAATCTTACGCACTCGGTCGCCGTGATCGATGCCTGCCGACCCTATCACTGGCGCGACCAGTTTCCGCCGGCCAATACGCCGAGCCCGGGGACCGCGCGCAAGGCGCGCGAAAAATTTGGTTGGCTGCTCAATGGAGCAGAGGCTCCGCTGCCGCACTCGCTCAAAGCTTGACGTCGCCACCTACAGCGCAATTTGCTTTAGTTTGAATCGTTGACGCTCTGGCTTTTTATCGAGCAAAACGGCGATGCCTTATTCGATCATCTGGCCGGGCCGCTGGAACGGCAGATCGGCAGGTCTAAGCTGCGTGTGGCGCTGGCACGCAGCTGAGCCGACATGCGGCCGTATCCGTTTTTAAACTGCGATAGGTCGGGCCTGTCTAATCGATTTTAATCCCCGTTGTTTTGATGACAGCCTCCCATTTTTCAGTATCCGTTTTCAGAAACTTCACAAGCTCGTCTGGAGAGGAGCTTCCGACTGTGTACGCATTACGTCCCAGCTTCTCGACAAGAGATGGCTCTGTGAGAGCTTTGGCAATATCGCCATTTATCTTTTGCACAATTTCATTGGGTGTCTTGGCTGTCGCAAAGACGCCTTGCCACGAATCAGCCATGTAACCGGGGACTCCCGACTCGGCGATCGTCGGCACATCCGGCGCTGCTTGGGATCGCTTGGCGCCTGTCGAGGCGAGTACGCGGACCTGGCCCGACCGCGAATAGGTGAGCAATTCGCCGCTGCCGAAATAGCAATGAACACGACCCGGGATGAGGTCAGTAAACGCTGGCGCGGCGCCGCGATAAGGCGCGTGCGCCATTTGAATACCAGCCATTTGCAGAAACAATAATTCAGCAAGGTGTGGGCCGCTCCCGGTGCCAGGAGAGGCCATGAGGAGTTGTCCCGGTTGAGCCTTCACATAGTTGATGAACTCTTTGACCGTC